>DNPC01000629.1 GCA_003501565.1 Planctomycetaceae bacterium
GCTCGTCACGCCAATGTCGCCTGTGACGACACCGGGATATGCTATCAATTCAGCGTCATTCAGGCCGGTCAACACATTGAAAAACGGTCGAGCCAAAACTGGGTTTCCCGTCGACTGTTGGAAGAACGATTGGACGTCTTCACCTAGTCCAACGTATTCGCCTTCTACTCCCCAGCCCGGCAGGCATCGAAGCCACCAGCCGAAACGAATGCGGAAGCCGTCGAGATAGTCATCATGAAAGTCGTTGCTGCCGCCATAGAGAGTCGTAGCACCTGGCAGCACGCCAGCTGCGGTACGTGCTGGAATTCCATTATTGCTTGTTACCAGTGCTGGCACTCGCATGCCTGCCTGATACCAATTCAAGTATTCAGTGTGCACCCAACCATGAGATGGGAAACAAATGCAAAACCGCTGAGGCACGCTGCAAGAACCGCATAGCCCTAGATCGGTGGAGCAGCTGCCACAGCCGCCACCATCGCAACTTGAGCAAGTGCCGCTGATCGGACCACTGATCGGTCCAGGGTCAGAAACCACGTACGAGTCGCCTTCCATGACCTGCAAATGGCTGGCCTGAGTCACTTTCGAGGAGTTCTCATTTCGGCCGATTTCCCGGTGCTGAGGCACACTTGTTCGAGGCGCGGCTCGACGGGCAACCGGGCGTGAACTCCGCTGTGATTGAGCTTGAGCAACCGTGGCGCTCACCAAAGCGACAGCGACGGCAACGATAGCAGTCAGTCTTGTTAACACGGGTTTCGCCTTCCTAACAAACATGTTTTGGGCCACCAGGACGCTGTTTTGGGAGGGCGTCGACTTGGCCGCAAACTTACCCCAGGCTATCCATCTCATGGGGATATCTCGGGTATCGACGATCGTCAGGCCGGAGATTTAGCTCAATCCGAAAAAAATCCGCAATCATCAAAGTCAGCCTAATCCGCAATGTTTAACAGCTGTGGCAATCGCGAAATTTATGTTGGCCGACCAAGCTAGCGAAGCTTGCGGTTCACGGCGGGTCGAGGATCGCACCCAATTGACTCAACCGAGAATTAGACTTGTTCCCACTATGGCCATTCGCTAATTACGAACGCTAGCCCCACTAGTGCGCCTTCGACGTGGTTAGACAAAGGATTGTCGTATGCTACCAAATCCCCGATTCAAGTCTTTCAAATCCGTCGGCCTCGTGTTGGCAGCTACCGTGGGATGCCTGCTACCCATTAAATGTCATGCGCAAGGTCCTGGTGGGCCAGGCGGACAGGCGGGCGCTCCGGCTTTCGTCGAAGAAAAACTCTTGGACAAGATGTGGGAATCCGGCGGCCCTCGGTTGAGCGGGCTGCGAAATGGAAAAGTAGTAAAAGCAGTAAAGATCCGTGGCAACCAATCGGTCAGCCCACACAAGATCGAATCCCTGATGCAAACACGCGTAAATCGCGTTTATGATGAACGTCAACTCCAAGCGGACTTGCACCAGCTTTATAAGACCGAGTTGTTCCGCAAAGTCACGCCGTATTTCCAGGAAACGAGAGATGGCATCATCGTAACCTTGGACGTAGTCGAAAATCCGATCGTTACCGACGTGATTTTCCATGGCAACACGCGTTTAGAGGACCGCATGCTGGACCAGCATTGCGGCATTAGCAAAGGCGACCCGGTCAACATGTTCTCGGTCGACATGGCGAAGCAACGCTTGATTGATCTGTATCACGAAAAAGGTATGAATCAGGCATCAATTCGCGTTCGGGAGGGCAATGAGCCTGGAGATCGCCGCGTGTTCTTTGAAATCTACGAAGGACCGGTTGAGCGAATTTGGTCAATCAACTTTGTCGGCAACCAGTTTTTTTCGTCAAGCGTGCTCAAGACCAAGATCAAATCGAAAAGCGCACGCGGTGGAATGACGGCCTATCTATTCAACGTCGCAAAGGGCCAACAAATCGAGGAAGACGCTAACATCATCGTTGCGTTTTATCGCTCGCTGGGGTTCTTCCAAGCCCGCGCGGACGTGATCAAAAAATACCACCCAAGCGGAAACTATCTTGATCTGACTTTCGTTGTCGATGAAGGCGTAAGGTCGATCATTCAAGATATCTCGATCGTTGGCAACAAATACGCCCCATTTACTACCGAAGTGCTGATGAAGGCGTTGGAGACTAAAGTCGGCGAGCCCTTCAATCTCGCTCGCATGCAACGCGATGTTCGTCGTTTGCGTAATGATTACTACGGTCGTGAAGGCTTCGTATTCGTAGACATCGTTCCTAGCCCAACGTTTCTGGAAGATCCCGGAAAGATCAACTTAGTTTTTGATATCACCGAAGGAGATCGTTACCGGGCTGGCGAAATCAATGTCCAAATCCAAGGCGATTCTAGCCATACCAAACAAAGCGTGGTGATGAACATGCTCGGCCTTCGCGAGGGCGAATGGATCGATCTCGCGGAGCTTGAAAAGGCCGAGTTCCGCCTTAATCGCAGCCAGATTTTTGAAACCAATCCAGCCTTTGGCGAACCGCCGAGTGTCACAGTGCGAAGTCCTGACCAGGCATTCCCACGTTAAACCGAGGTCTGAGCAGCTGGGAACCGGTAGTTGTGTCGCTTGTTATACGAATGACAGAACCGGTTTTCTAACGACCCGATGATGCACCAAAAACGAACATGACATTGACGCCACTATCGGCTACGCGACTCGCGAGGCGAAGAAGAACTCCATGATCAGAGCGACATTCAATCTTGTACTTTCCCGATCAGCAACCGCTGATACGGAGTTGAGTCCAAGAACGCTACGCGCCGGCCAGTTTGGGATCATCGCAGTATGCATGGCTTTTCTCGGGCTCAGCGGTTGCCAGTTTGGGCAAAAGCCGTTCACTTTTACCGGTCAGCGTTCTGCGAACTTCCGTCCCGAGCTCTCCTACGACACTCAATCTAACCAAACTACAGACACAACTGTTGCATCGAATACTCGTTCAAACTCTTCGTTAGCACCGTTGCCTTCTGTCGTTCTGCCATCCGGTAGCGAGCCAGCAACAAAGCCCGCTACCGTTGCTCTCGCGTCTACAACACGCACGACAACAAACGAGCAAACAGCCTCATCTGCGCAAACAGTCTCGCTCTCTGACCAAGCTGTCGTGCGCGGTCAATCCGGTGCGTTACCCGCTCCCAGTGCTACGCCGCAGCCTCCAATTTATGACACTCCCGGCTACGGCTCGCCGAGCGATCTACCCGCTTATCAGCCACCTGTTAACCCAGGCTACGCAAATACTATCGCCCCTGGTGCAACGGGAGGCTATAGCGGTGAAGCTTCGACACTTGCCCCTGGAACCTACCAGACTCCGGGCCCCGGCTTTGATTCTGTGGGTATCACTGCCCCTGAAATAGCGAACTATCGGCCCATTGAACGCATTGCTCCGATCGACGTGAATGTACAAGAAGCGCGTACCGGCCGAGTCATCCTCGGCGGTGCGGTCAACAGCGACTTGGGCGTCTCAGGAAACCTGATTATCGAAGAAAGAAACTTCGATATTTTCCGCTATCCGCGGAGTTTGGACGACGTAATGAGCGGCCGAGCATTTCGAGGCGGAGGCCAGAACTTCCGGGCCGAATTGATGCCCGGTAGCCAAGTCCAACGCTACACCGTAAGTCTTACCGAACCATTCTTAGGCAACTCGCCATACAGTTTATCGGTCGGTGGTTTTCTGTTCACACGGATTTTTCGCGACTGGACCGAACAGCGTTTAGGCGGGCGGGTCGCTCTCGGGTATGAAATCACCCGTGAGTTGTCAATCACTTCCGAGCTTCGCATGGAAGATGTGAAACTGTTCGACGCACGAGTCGCCGGGGTGCCAGAATTAGAAGCCGCCCTTGGTAGCAACGATGTGTACCGTGGACGCGTGAGGCTAACGCACGATACTCGCGACAACTTCTTCATGCCATCTGAAGGCGCACGAACCGAACTCATTTACGACCAAGTATTCGGCGAATTCGATTACTCCCGTGGTGAAGTCAATCACTCGAGGTATTTCACCGTTCATGAACGAGCCGACGGTGGTGGAAAACACATCGTTGCCAGCACAATGCGGCTTGGTTTCACCGGAGCTCAGACACCCATTTTCGACAACTTCTTCGCCGGCGGTTATAGCACGATGCGAGGCTTCAGCTTCCGAGGTGCCAGTCCTGTGGTCAACGATGTACAGGTCGGTGGTGAGTTTAGCATGCTGGGCAGTTTCGAGTACGTGATGCCGATCACCGCTGATGAGATGCTGCGAGCCGTTGCCTTTGTGGACTACGGTACGGTTGAACAAGACATTGAACTGAACTGGGATAACTTCCGAGTCGCACCGGGATTTGGATTACGTGTTAACGTAGCGGCACTTGGGCCCGCACCGCTGGCCTTTGACTTCGCCTTCCCAGTTGCCTACGCCGACACTGACGACCGACAAGTCTTCAGCTTCTTTATGGGGCTCACTCGCCAGTAGTTTGAATACAAATGGGCCGGACGAAACGCTCTCACGTATCTGTTAGCTCTTTCAGCCCTTTTAGCTGCGCGAATCCTTGAAGAGCACGAATCGTCCCGAGGTTGGACACGCCAAGAATCCGTCCAGGGTTTGTCGCCGGTAGCTTCAGTTTTCACAGCTCCACAATCCGGCCTAGGCTTCGACGATAGGTTTTCGCTACAACTGCCACTGACTTTAGTCTTTCTGGCAGATTACTGAAGATTTTATCTGATGCGGCGTGGCGTAACGAAAGCCCTGCGAACACTCTTAATCGCTGGCTGCGCTTGTGCATTCTTACAGAGCACCGTGATTACCGGCCACGCGCAGTTGACGCAGCAGACCGCCGGAATGAGTGACGTCTACCGGCAGCCCATGAAGGCTACTGATTTATCGGGCACACCGTCGGCACCAAACGGCACAAACACGGGGCCATCTGCGGTTCCCGTTAACTACCAACCGCCCAGCGTAAGTACGTTACCACGTAACAACACCTTGCCAGGAACGGCACCGCCCGTATATCCGGCCGCTCCAACGACAATACCGGGCACGAACCCCGCGCATTACAACGCATCTCCCTACAGCGCTGCCCCATATTCTGGCCAAACAACCCCTCCTCCGACTACGCCGGGCTATCCACCACCTGGAAGCGTTGGTACCGCGAATACTTATCCAGCGCAGCCTCCATACTCACCCGGTCCTCTAACAGGCGTTCCCAATTCGCCTAGTGATTTGCAATACGGTGCAGCTGGCGCGTATCCAAGCATCGTAGCGCCCGGTACTTACCCACCGCCCATTGTGCCCGGCCAACCACAAATTCGTACCGCCCCCATTGATATCAACCTCCAAGAAACACGACGATCTGGTCGGTTCATTATTGGAGGAACCGTGAACAGCGATTTGGGTGTTGCGGGACATTTCATCCTGGAAGAACGTAACTTCGACTTTACGAAGCTAGCACCTGGCCCTGGATTCTTGTACGGGGGAAACCAGCATCTTCGAATCGAGGCGATGCCAGGCACGGAAGTTCAGCGATATGCGGCGAGCTGGACCCAACCCAACCTCTTTGGAGTCTTGCCATACAGTTTGACCCTCGGCGGATTCTATTACACACGCGATCTGCGCGACTGGAGCGAGCAGAGAGGCGGGGGCCGTATCGCGATGGGCTATGAAATCACACGCAACCTGTCGATCTCAGGTGAAATGCGTGCCGAAGATGTGACACTATTCGATCCTCGCATCGGCGGCGTTGCAGACCTAGACGACGCACTTGGCAGCACGGACGCTTACCGCGGACGTGTCCGGCTCACTCGGGATACCCGAGATAGTACGTTCTTGACAACTCGGGGCGGTTTGTTGGAACTCACGTTCGACCAAGTGTTCGGCGAAAATGACTACTCGCGCGGCAACGTCTACTGGAGTCGTTATTTCCCGATTGGGTACAATCCGGATCCTGACTCGGCCGTCCAAACACTGTCACATCGCTTGAATTTCGGAGTCACCGGATCTTCAACACCCATTTTCGATAACTACTTTGCCGGTGGATTTAGCACCATCCGCGGATTCGAATTCCGGGGGGCCAGCCCACGCGAAATGGACGTCGAAGTCGGCGGTGAACTGCAGTTGATCGGCAATCTGGAGTGGATGTTCCCGCTAACCGCGGACGGCATGTTGCGTGGTGTTGCATTTACGGACTACGGAACTGTCGAACGCGACATCACCATTTCGGGTGACAACTTCCGAACCTCAGTGGGCTTGGGACTGCGGCTCAACATACCAGCCTTTGGGCCAGCCCCCTTGGCGGTCGACTTCGCTTATCCAGTATTGATGGCGGATACAGATGAGCGTCAATTGGTGAGCTTCTATGTCGGCGCAGTTCGCTAGCACAGTCGCTAGCACAGGCCACCATCTGAATAGTGTCTAAGGCGAGGGTTCGCGGACGCGGGCTGCACACCGATGAGCAGGGTTTCTATGCGTTACCTTTAATTGGCACAGCAGTCACACGACACCTGCGACACGGCAACAAGAACTCAGCCGCAACACAGCCGTTTGAGTCGAGTATACTCTTCTGTTCAACAATGCTCGTGTGTCTCGCCTTTCTTCTCAACGGTAGTGAACAACATGGATCGACGAAACTTTTTGGTGTTGAGCACCGCTAGTGCAACGGCCGCAGCGATCACGAATTCGGCAACCGCAATTGAACCATTCGATCGCCCATCCCCAGGCGTTCTACGCGGTAGTCTGGCCGCGTATTCGATGCGTAAGTACCTGACGATGCCAAAGGGCCAAGCCAAAAGCATGGACCTGTTTGGCTTCGTGGATTATTGCAAGCAGTTGGGGCTAAGCGGAACGGAACTGACGTCCTACTACTTCCCCGAAGGAGCAGATACGGATTATGTCCTGCGGCTCCGACGACACTGCCATCTGGCAGGCATGACAGTTTCCGGTGGCGCTATTCGCAATGACTTTTGCTCACAAGACTCCGGCAAGGTGGCAGCGGACATTGCCCACACCAAAAAGTGGATTGACCTTTACGCTTTGCTAGGTACCCCGGTCATTCGAATCTTTGCTGGCAATCAGCCAAAAGGAGAAGAGCTAAGTCGCACCCTCGCGCGATGTGCGAAGCACTGTCAAACCGTTTGCGACTATGCGGCCGACAAAGGCGTGATGCTCGGCCTGGAGAACCACGGTGGAGTTACAGCGCGGGCAGAAGGGTTACTTGAAATTGTCCACCAAGTCGACTCTCCCGCACTTGGTATCAACTTTGATTCCGGTAATTTCCGAGTCGAAGACCCGTACGCGGAGCTTGAGAAGATCGCTAAGTATGCGATTAACGCACAAATCAAAGTCGAAGTTTACCGGGAGGGCAAGAAAGTCCCCTCGGATTTACCACGCGTTGCATCCATTTTGAAGGACGCCGGTTACAGCGGCTGGGTGGCCTTAGAATACGAAGCCGCCGAAGATCCCCACGATGCCATCCCAGGATGGACTCGTGAGCTCTTGAAAGTACTCGCCTGACGCAATTGGGATTAGGTCCCTACGGCAATGGAACGTCGGTCAATTCGTAACTTCCAGAAGCTTCTGAAAAACCTCCCCGCATTTCAAATACCAACCGGTAGTCTTTCGGATCGCCGCCGATGCTGAATAGATAGGCAAGCCCCGCGCTACCACCCACGCCGGGGAATTCATTGTCCGCCACGCTTTCGATCCGCAAGTCTTTCGCATCTCGCAAATAGGCTTCTTGCGACTGAAGCATACGGCGAATGGACTCAACTTGCTCAACGACCACCAACAACCTTGCTTCATAGGTACGGCGGTTACGTGTAAAACTGGCGAGAGTGACACGTACATTGCCGTTCTTCTGCGTTTGCCTTGCGCCCGAATTGAGTTTCGCAAACTCAAATGTCTGACGTTCACCAGGAATTGCAAACAATAGATTTCCTCGGAGCGACTTTAGCTTCTGTCGCTCGCGAGATACTCCCGCAAAAACCATCGTAATAGTCGTGGTCGCGCCGCCGGAGGTGAGTGTAATTGTCGGCCTAGCTCCCGGGTTTACTGGCCTCAGCTGTTCTTCCTCGTCACCAGCAACTATCGCCACAACATCTTGCATAGGCAAGACCAACGCGGTTGGTTTGAGCCTTGGCTCCCAGCTCACACTACAATTGACCTCCAGCTGGCGACCGGCCTGCTGCCCAAACGTTCGTTCGACCCGAATGGACTCAACATCAATGCGGAACGGACCATTAATCGCAGGTTGGATGTCCTGGGGCGGATTCGGATGCGTTGCCAGCATCAGTTCGTCGTCGCCAATTGCATAGGGTTGTACGCACAAGCTGGCTTGGCTCATGATGTCCGAAGTGATTTCCCAAAACGTTGCATCTTCATGTTCAAGGTCAATCATCATCCCGAGGGCCTCTCCTTGAACGTTTACTTTGTTGCCAGTCTGCTCCTCCAGTTCGGCAAGCGCTTCACTAACTGTCATTTTTCCGCTCACTGTAGCGCGCGACGCCTTGATCGAAGTTGCTGCTGGATTGGCTGGAGTCCCAAGTTTGGTAGTGATTCTCTCCAGCCGAATCTTCATTTCCCCGCTGGTATTTGCATCTATTTCAGGTAGGAATTCAGCTGCCTTTTTTCCCAGAGCAATGATCTGCTCCTCTGCGGCATCGCGTTCACCTAGATTCCCGCTCTGAAGCGTGTCTAACAATCTCGCAACCTGCTGCTCCACACTTGCGGATTCTTCCTCTTGGCCTGCACTCACCTGAGGCAGCACAGAAACGACTAGCAACGTGACTAAAGCCACATGAGCGCAAAGCCGTAGCTTGGACCATCTGGTCATTCCCAGGTTTGTAGTTTCGAAGCTACTTCTGCGGATCGATTCAAGCATGTCCGGCCAACGGTACGCCTTGATTGATGGAAACATCCAAACATCTTTCGGGAAGTGGAATCCAGCGAGCTCTCAACGCTCAGACAAGTACTAGCCAGCCTAACAGTCCATTTCGCCCGTTACAAGCGTTCAGATTCGTACAACCGGTCGGTGATGTGTAATGAAGTGGCCCACGAGTGGACCTGCGCACCAGGCAACAGTCTACATTTTCGAAGCCGAGACTCCGCTAAAAATCAATTTCTTCGCCCCGAACCGGTTGGTTACTCACATGCAACGCTATCTGCTGGCCACCACGCTTTTCATGGTGCTTGCCAATGTTGTTTCGGGCCAGCACCGCATTCTTGAAATTCAGACTCCCGGCCGCACTCTTACGGGTTTACCAATTCACTGGGGCGATTCGGAGGCCGTCTTGCTTCAAAGCACCGGGGCAATGGAATTTGTGCCTCAAAGCGAAATTCGGACTCATCGCAAGACGCGTGAGGTTTATCGCCCGCAGTCGTTGGCCGAGTCACGAGCCGAATTAGCGAATCAACTTGGAACACAATACGAAACACTTGTTTCCGGCCCCTATGTCATCGCCGCTCCAAGAGGACGAGCGAAACAGTGGAAAGAAAGGTTTGACCGATTGGTCGCAGGCTATTTCCGTTATTACCAGGTTCGTGATTGGCAACTGCAGAAACCCGATTTCCCGCTACAGGTCATCGTCTTTCGTTCGCAAGCGGAATTTCGAGCGTTCAGTTCGACCAAAGGCAATCCCACATCAACCTCGATCGCCGGATCTTACTTCCCGAAGTCCAACGTCTGCGCGCTGTTCGAAATGACGGATCCACGCTACCCACCCGATGAAACCGAAGCAACGGTCGTACACGAAGCCGTGCACCAATTAGCTTTCAACACACGCATCCATGAACGCCTGTTCGAGAACCCGCTGTGGAGCGTTGAAGGTCTCGCGACGATGTTTGAGGTTCGTGAGGTGTACGATCTGCAAGTCGCTTCCAGCACCCTCGAATCGCGAATCCATTCTCGCCAAGTTGAGGTACTGACCAAGTTTGCACGTAACGGTGGCGATCTAACCAACCTCCTAGGCCATCTGATAACAGATGATCGAGCCTTTCAGCGTTCGCCCGAGCTAGCCTACGCGGCATCATGGGCACTCACTTTCTATCTCGCCGAGCGGATGCCGCGACAGTATCGGGAATTAATGCAGCGAATGCGCGATCGGAGATTTGGAGCTTACCCCGCTGTGGCCAGGATCCGTGATTTTAATTCCGCCACTTCAACCGACTTGGCGGTGCTTGCCAGAGAGATCGCGCGGCTATTGCAGCTTCCTTGACGCGGTTCGCTAGGGTGTGTTTGACAGCTCAGCTACTCTCATTGGCCCCAGCGTTGACCTCCGGGAGCCTGCGGCATATCGAAGTTCGCAATCCTGGCCGGTTGCGATATAATATGTCGTCCCACCGAACACGAATCGTTCGGACAGGCCATGAATGACTTCTTGCGCGTCAAAATGCGCAGTTTGCGAGTCGCGGCTGTCTGACTTCGTCCTACCTAATTGCCAAATCCCGACTCCCCGTCAGGGGTAGCTTGCAAGCCTATAGTCAGGCAGCATTCAGATTTGGCATCAACTCTAGTTTGAGTTTCGTTCATGATGAATTCCTCGCTAGCAGGCCTCCGTTCTGTCTACCTGACCAGCCTTCTCAGTTTGTCGCTGATCGTCGTTTGTGCGGCGAATTCGGGGGCTCAGTCCGGCATGCCAGCCAAGAAAAGCGAACTCGGAAAATTCGAATCGCCTGGTGAGCTCGAGTTTTCGTTCGATCGAACGCCGTGGCGTGATGTCATCCGCTGGCTGGCCGACAACTGCGACCTCGCGTTACAGTACGAGGAACTGCCAACGGGCAGCTTTACCTACTCCGACCGGCAAGTCTATTCGAGCTCCGGAGCAATCGATCGGATCAACCTTTTCTTGCTACCGCAAGGCTTCACGCTCGTGCGTAGCGGAAATCTGCTGTCCGTCATCAACCTGGGTGATCCCCGCAGTCAGCTTCAGCTAGACACCCTGGCCCCTCTGGTGCCCCTAGAAAAGCTTGACGAGCTTCCGGATCAGACTGTTGTTAAGTGCTTGTTCCAGCTTGAAGAGCTCGCACCAGATGATGCGGTCGAGGAACTGAGCGTCTTGAATCTGATTAAAACGCCAGCCATCTTGAGTCGGACCCAGCAGCTGTTGATTGTCGATACCGTTGGAAAGCTCAAGAGCGTTAAGCAGATCTTGGACGCCTTCAAACCTACAACGCTCGCCAACGGCACGGCAATGAAAAGCTATGCACTCGAGCATGTCACTGCGGAAGACATCCTGACCGTGGCTCGCCCCCACCTTGGTCTGGCAACTGGCGAGAACATCGGCATTGACGTCAGCGTTTCCACCGACCCGAAAGGCGAGAACCTGTTTGTCACCGGAGTTGAGGACAAGCTGGCGTTGTTCGACAACCTGGTATCGTCCTTGGACCGTCCGATCGAAAGCCTTACGGCGGATGGTTCTGCCGCGGTACTCAAAACACATCGCGTTGAAAGCGATAACCTGGAAGCCGTTTACAACGTTTTGCAAACGCTGCTTGCTGGCAAAACTCTGCGGCTGAGTATGGACGAGGCGGCGAACAACATCGTTGCCCTAGCACCGCCCAGCATCCAACGCGAAATTGAATTGACCGTTGAGCAAATGGCGGGAGTCGAGGCCGAGTTCGAGGTCATTCCACTAAACTCGATCCAACCCATTTTCGCCATCAGTTTGCTGGAAGAGATGTTAGATCTCCCCAGCGAGTATGACGACGTTGATCCTGAAGATCTCGCAGCAGCGCCGAAGATTGATGCTGATCCCGGCAACATGCGTTTGTTTGTTCGTGGCCAGCGTCATCAGATCGACCAAATCAAGCAGATTCTCAGTGGCCTAGATTCGCCAGAAACGATCAGTCGCGAGAAACTGCGGGTCCTACCGATGCAGGGTAAGACCGCGATGGATTTACTGCGTTCTGCTGCTCGCTTTTGGGATGGTGGCAACCCAATCGTCTTATTGCGCAGCGAAACTGACCTTGGCACCAAGGCAACCGAACGCGTCGTGGCCGACGAACCAAGCAACTCTGACTCTCCCTTCAATCGTCTGGTTGCAACGCCGAAACAACCCGCAACCCGAGTAGCCGCTGCCAAAGAGAAGTTTTTGACTGAAGATTTCGATCCTGCGAAAAGCGCGATTCGTTGTCAATTTAATGCCAGCGGACTGGTGCTCCAATCCGAGGACACCGTGGCTCTCGACGACTTCGAACAACACCTCCGCAGCTTGGCCGGACGTTCTTCGCCAGCACCCAGCCCTCCGATCGTTTTCTACCTCAAGTTTACAAAGCCAGCCGAAGCCATCACGATGCTAGCGGAACTCCTCGACGGGGGAGAATCGGCGAAGGAAGGGACAGCTGGAACACTGGTCAACGGGAGCGTCTCATCGTTTTCTTATCTGGGCAGTATCGTATCGTCGCGGGATGGAACCATGACGATGTCGGCGGACTCAATCACCGTTGTCGCCGATCCGCGTCTGAACCGATTGATCGCCCAAGGAACCAGTCAGGATCTACAGAGAATCGAAGAGTACTTGGAGATCATCGACAAGAAATCCAGCATTACGGATGTCGAGGTTTATGGACGCAGTCACGTAGTCGAGCTCAAGCACACCATTGCATCGGATATTGCGGAAGTTTTGCGAGGCGCTTACGCAACTCGCTTGGCTGATGCAAAATCATCTGCCCAGCAGCCCTCGGCTCCCCCCAAGGAATCGCAGCCGGAAGATAAACGCAGCAGCAAATCGCCGGCGAAAGCTCAGAAGAAAACCGGCGCTGCCGCCGCAGCTGACTTTGAACCCAAAATGACGATTGCGGTCCATGAAGCCAGCAATTCGATCATCGTGACAGCGCCTGATCCTCTGTTCCAAGAAGTCCGCGATTTGGTCGACACGCTCGACCAACGAAGCGAGCAAGCAATGGAAGTGGTTGCAGGTGGAACTGCTGCTTTGGGGGCTGTGCTTGGCCAGTCGTCCAGCGGCAACAATTCTCGCAGCAGTCGTTCTAGCAGTCGGTCATCCTCGGGCCGCAGCTCCAGCGTGTCCGAATTCCTGCGAAGCCGCTTTGGCAAATAGGCCTGGCAGAATTCCTTAGTATTCTGCCTGTCGTAACGTCTTGACGAGAATTACCGATGAAAACAACTGTTTCGGCTGTCTTCGTATTTGGATCGTTCATTTGTGTAGGCCTGGTTGCACCTCGTACGGCGTTCGCACAGAGCGGCCTGCGCGAATCGCTTGAGCGTCTGGACCGCAACGAGAATGGCGAGATCGATCCGGATGAAATCACAGCGCTAGCTCGCCCCTATTTGGAACGCATTGCCGAAGCTAGGCGAATGTCGCTGGACCGGAGCTACTCTATCGAAAGATACCAAGAAGCTGCCAGAATCTACTATGCGCTTCAAAACGGTGTGCGAGATCAGCGCATTCGGGTCCAAAGTGAGAGCTCAATTCAATCGTTTGAACCTGACGACGAAGATCTAGTGATTCCAGATTTTGGTGCGCCGGTTATCAAGTACCCTTACAATCAAGATGATCTGGACGAAGCAGAGCGTACGATGCGGCGGTACGATCGCAACGACGACGGCTCGATCGACCGGTACGAATCCCGCCGGGCCGTCTGGACACATCGCGACCCATTCGAAATGGATTTGAATGGAGACGAACGACTCAGCGTTAATGAGCTTGCACAGCGCTACGCGCGGCGACGGCTTCTGTCTGATGATTCCGACGAACTCATCAAAAAAGCCCGGCGAACCGGCAATGGCATTCGGCCGGTCGAACGATCCGACCGTGACCGCGACGATGACGACTCTCGCTGGTGGCGACGTGGTGGCAGCAGCTATTGGCTAACAGCCAGCCTGATGGGCCGCTTTGACGCAAATCGAAATGGACGCCTGGAAACCGAAGAGACGACTAATTTGGGTTTACCTGTGGGCCAAATCGACATTGATCGTAACGGAGAGATTTTGCGAGACGAGCTTTTCGAATACGTCAAAGAACTACAAGTTGAAGCGGGCGATGCAACCAGCCCACTCCCAGGTTGGTTCTATGAACTTGATGCAGACAACGACGGTCAGGTAGCGATGAGCGAGTTTGCGGAGGAGTGGACCAATCAGAAGCTACAAGAGTTTTCGCTACTGGACACCAACGGTGACGGTTTGCTGACAGAGACTGAAGTTGCCAAATCTTCCGCAATGGTCGGAGGCACCTTCACAAACGACAACGCCGAAGTGCTACCACCTCGCAAAACAGTTATTTCCGAGATCGAAATCGATGAAGACCTGATGATCGGTGATCTCAATTTGAAGATCTCGATCACTCACACCAACACCTCGTACTTGGATGCTTACCTGACAGGTCCAGACGGACAGCGGATCGAGTTATTTACTGGCGTCGGCGGGTCCGGCGACCACTTCTCAGAAACAGAATTTGATGATCAAGCATCTACGCCGGTCGTGAAAGGCAGACCACCGTTCGAGGGTCGTTATCAACCGTCCGCAGCAACTCGCAAACAGCCCTCGCTCGGATACTTCAATGGCAAGAATGCACGCGGCGTCTGGCAACTCGTCATACGCGGCACACGCAGTGAACGGTTTGGAATGCTGCACAGTTGGTCACTTAAAATCAAACCCAACGACCAATTGATCGATGCAGCAATGTCGCTAGTGAACGATTCGCCTGGCACGGGAGATTCACAGGCGATACCGTCTCGGGCAAGAGCAGAAAGTCGGAAAAATTCGTCCGTTGAAAGCAGCGACAGTTCCAATCGCATGGGTTACTCATCAGCCGACCAAGAGACGCGCAAGCGGGAGTGGATCGAAAAGTTCAATGCCGCGAAAGCATCCGGCAAGAACCTAGATTGGAAGAAAGAGTACGCAGAGGACGGCAAAGAGAAATCGTCCTGGAAAAAGGAAGTAGACTGGAGCAAGCTCACTCCAGAACAAACAGCACGCTATAAGGCTCTGATGCAGCGGAAAGAGCAGCAGCAGAGCAAGAAAGAACTGCGGAAGAAATAGGCGGCCCCTGCGGCAAACGAGGGCCCCGGCCTCCCAGCACACCACCTAGATTTGAGGGTCTACCATGCGTCACGTAGTTTCGGTGTTGCTGCTGGCTTTTATGGTCGGGCTAGCTCACTCCGGCGATGTCTTCGCTAAGTCATCTGATCAGCTACCGAATATCATTCTTATGATGGGTGATGATCATGGCTGGGAAGAAACCGGCTATAACGGCCATCCCCATTTGAAGACTCCGGTACTCGACCGCATGGCTTCCCAGGGCTTGCGACTTGACAACTTCTACGCTGGTCACCCGACTTGCTCTCCAACCCGTGGGAGCTTTCTTACGGGACGCCATCCGAATCGCTACGGTACATTCACGCCCAACTACTCGATGCGTCCTGAGGAAATTACGATTGGTCACATAATGCAAGCCGCAGGGTACCAGACAGCACATTTCGGCAAATGGCACGTCGGACCAGTCAAAAAATCTTCACCTACTTCGCCTGGGGCGATGGGCTTCGATGAATGGTTGTCGCACGACAATTTCTTCGAACTGGATCCCGTCCTTTCCCGCAATGGGCTGCCACCACAAAAACTTCCAGGCGAAAGCTCGCAAGTAATTGTGGACGCGGCGAAAGAGTTCATTGAAAAGTGCCAGGAAAACGACAAACCTTACTTCGTCGTAATCTGGTTCGGCTCACCCCACGAACCCTACAGCGGACTGCCTGAAGACCTGGCGTTGTATGACAATTTGCCCGATGATCTTTCCTTGCGAAAGGTCCGACTGACCAGCAACGAGACTGGCCGACCAACCGTTCGCCCGCAACGCGATGTACTTCGTGAGCGATACGCGGAAATTACCGCAATGGACCGAGCGATTGGTTCACTGCAATCGTACTTGAGAGAGACTGGCGACCTTAGCAACACATTACAGCTGTATTGCGGCGACAACGGTACGCCATCTGAAGCGGTCGCAGTATCACCCTTGCGCGGAAAGAAAGGTAATCTGTACGAGGGCGGCATTCGCGTACCGGGAGTGATCCTCTGGCCAGAGCGGATCGAAGAACCACGCTCAACGAGTTTCACAGCGAGCACATCGGATTTGTTGCCAACGCTGTGTGCACTTACTGGGCGTCCTCTGCCCAAGCGTCCTTTGGATGGAATCAGTCTGCTTCCGATGATTGACGGTCAATCTTCCGCCCGCGAGGAACCTTTATGCTTTTGGATGTACAACGTTTCGCAAGAAACCGCGACTTCGCCAGCCCCCTATATTCCATCCAAGCTCCAAACCGGAACCACGCCACTGGTCAAACTGATGGGCGGGATCGCAACTCGCAACTTCACCAATTTTGTGCACCCGAAAATCGAGGACGACGATTATCTCGGTTCGCTGGCCATGATTGATGGTCCACTGAAGTTACTCGCTAAGGTTCGACCAGACAGCCCGCCAGAGTTCGAACTGTACAACTTAGAGGCCGATCGCAGCGAACAAGAGGATCTGGCAGCAGCGAATCCACAAATTATCGACCGCGCTTACACGCAGATGCGGCGATGGCAAACGTCCGTCCTCAAGAGCCTCACCGGGGCTAACTACGACGAATGACACTTCGGCCACTGCGTATCTATGGTCGCTGAGCGTGGTTCTTGGGCTCAACGCACTCCCAATCCCAATTCTATGGGTTGGTTGTTCCACCGGCAGATGACTGACCGAGGCGTG
Organism: Planctomycetaceae bacterium; assembly: GCA_003501565.1. Classification (GTDB taxonomy): domain Bacteria; phylum Planctomycetota; class Planctomycetia; order Pirellulales; family Pirellulaceae; genus Aureliella. The sequence continues at coordinate 16,670 of DNPC01000629.1, forward strand.
GACTTGGAACGCTGGTTGTCATCGCGCGATTGATCGATGTCTGGTAGAGTCCACTAGAACCAGGAGCTTCCCGGTTGGTGAGATACAGCTGCGGCAATGGCCCAACAGGAACTAGCTTGCTGATCGCCAATTGTGTTGACTCCACTCGGGCCGCAGTCTCTTCCGCAGTCTCGGCCTGTAGGATGAACACGGTTCGGCGTTGTTGGGGCGCTTTATTCACGATCCAGTGCAGATGGGCCAGCCCCGAGTTGGTTAATTGTCCGGTGCCCGGCTGATACATGGCAGTACCAACGGTGTTGTGTAGTTGCCAGCCTTTGTTTCGCTGAGCATCAAAGTAACTCATCACACTACGCGTGTCTTGCGCACGAAACGGAACGGGCCACATCTTGTTGCGGTAGTAGTCTTGCTTGTGCCGACCGCAGAAGCCCAGATCTTGACAGTCTGTCGACCAAAGAGAACTTTCATTGCAAGCTCCCGTGTCACATGGCTTTTTCGAGAACGGCCAAATCTGTGCATCCGCGACTTGTCCGATGCCTGCCACTACCACGACAGCTAGCGTAAGGCGTTGGAGTGTGAGTTGTCGTGACTTGCGGAAACGAGATTGCACGCTGCGCATTGATAGCATTCCTTGCTTTCGATTCTGGCACGGTCCGTCCTCTGTTAGTTTCGACTATGGATGCGCCCTTTCTTCGGCAGTGTTTGTAGCGTCGGAACATCGCTCCCAAACTGACTAGTTTGCCAAATCGCATGTCAATTGCGGCTTTTGCGCGAAACGTTACGCAACCAATTGAGAGCAATCTACTTCCGGCATACTTGAATAGCATTCTCTCCGCTCAGCTACCACGCGGATGTGCTTAGGCTCGCTCTGCAGACGTCACCTCATTGGCTCGCTCCGTTATTTCATTGTGCCTTTGGTGGCTTTTCATCTTGACGTGCGCTGGCCAACTTGGGAAACGAAAAGGAGATTCGCAGGGGTGCGCACACATTAGAAGCTTAAGCCATGGCTTACGGACTCTACATGTCAGCGGCGGGTGCCAACGCACAAAACCACCGCTTGGAAGTACTCAGCCACAACCTTGCCAATATCAACACCGCTGGTTTTAAGCCGCACAT
>DNPC01000730.1 GCA_003501565.1 Planctomycetaceae bacterium
AAGTGTTTGACCGCGGATCTCGCCGCCAGATACGCCGGTACTTGATACCGAGAAACTGACCGGCGAACTGCGTTGTCAAAGTCTGGGACTCGGAGATGACTTTCGTTACAACATCGACCGCGTCACGTGACCTCGCGATCTCGTCGTAGAGGTTTTTCAGACCGGGCGGTCGTATTCGTTCAATCTTTGCGAGCCGCCGATTGCGGAGCCAGAATTCATGCTTTCGCGCGATTGTCTGTGAGAGCTCTTGGATTTGCCCTTGTGATATCACCGGAAGACGAGCACTGAGATCACTGGGCATTTTGTCCTGCCGCAGTTCCTTGAGCGTGTCATTGCTGGTGCGAACCGCCAGCTTGTCCAGCAGCTTTGGTACCTTGGAACTTTGAAGCTTGTTCCAAATGTTCGCAGGACTTGGAACAGCGCCCTGCCAGTATCCCGAGCCTTGGGACATGATGATCGCGAGCAGCAGAATGCGCAGTTCATCTTCGATCGATTCTCTTTCCGGCACGTCCATGGCCGGATGATCGACGAGGTTTGGCGGAATTCAAGACAATGGGCAGGGTTCGCGTTTTCGCCCCGTCCCCGCACTGCAATCACGCACTAGCCCTACTTTTTGCTGTCGCGCGCAGGGAAAATACGCTACGTTCGCTCGCAAGTTTGGATTAGGACGTGGCTGCTGCCCTTTCATCATGCCGGAGATTGACATGCCTCTGTACAACGATACTCGCGTTTGGAGCGGGTTTGCGTACGACTTATTGTACCCGGGTGTCCTCGGATCAATGATCTTCGATCTTCTGGACCCTCTGCGGCTTGCGAGCCCATTGCAACTTGCATTGCTCGCAATAGCAGTGACTTTTGCCGTTGATTATTTGCATCTTCGATTCAACCTCGGCATTCCGTCGGCCGAGGGAAGAGAAACAAACTCGCGGCCGACGATTGACATCATGATTGCATCTTTATTCTGCCTGGGCTACTTCACTATTGCCGCTACGACCAATGAAAATGTGTTTACTGGCGAACCGACTGCTGGCGTTGAAAGTGTTTTCCAGTTATTCGGTCTAGGATTCACCGCATTTGCGCTTGGTTTCGCGGCATACTACAATTTTGTTGTTGAGAGAGAGTATGATTGGACTGATGCGGCAGGAAAACTGATCCCTGCACTAATACTCGCTGGCACAGGTATCTGTGCTGCGTTGTGCGGACCGCTTGGCGGCACGTCAATTGCGGCATCTACAATTGTTGCCGCAGGGATCTACGCGTTCTACGTACTCCGTTGGGCAGATCAACGCACGATCGCTGCAAAGCGCTTTGACGCGTTTCTCGACAAGTTACTATTCATTGCCTTCGCTGTTGTCGTTGTGTGTTGGGTCGTTCTCAGCGGAAACTGGGTGAATTCACTTTAGGTAGCCAAGGCTTTGTGTTCAGTGCAGCAACAATCCAACGTAGACAAGGTAAAACGCGCATACTCGTAGAATGAATGGCCTCCTAGATCTCATTCGGTTTACACCCTGGCATCAGTGGCTTGGGATGTTGGGTATGATACTTATTGTCAGTACATATTTGCTCTTACAGACAGGATCGATTTCCAGCGAACAGCTGCGTTATTCATTGCTCAACGTCGTAGGCGCCGGACTCTTGATCATTTCGCTGCTCTTCAACTACAACCTTCCGGCGCTGATAGTCGAGGTTTTTTGGGTCGGCGTAAGTCTCATCGGGATCGCAAGGTACGTTAGACGCCGTGTTGCATCCCGTTCGATTAAGTGCAACACGCAGTCAATCCACCGAGCGCAATCAGATTTGACTGCACGAAAGGACTGACCGGTGTTTCTGCGGGAGCTAGATAGCGGGATTCCAAATCGTTCACCGTGTTACCCGAATTCGGTTTCCCGGAAGCTTTGCTCTGAAGTTCGACGGCGTTCCTGTCAGCGTGACAGTTCCACCTTGGTGCAGCCCATCCACGAATTGAAAGTGTGCGTGGTCCATTCGATGTTGCTGTTCTCGCCCATCTGAATTCCTTTAAGAGGTGGTGCCCCAGCGAATCTAATAGTTATTCCGCGGGTTCATCCAGTCGTCTGTCTTCTTTTCCGGCGGGCATTCCAAGTTCTCGATGAACTTCAGCGCGTCGTCGCCAAGCTCCATCTTTTCTTTGAACTCGGCTTCCTCCTGCAACGTCTCGGCGATCGAGCGCCGAGGGTGATCTAGCACGAATTCGCGTCCCTCCGAGTTGGACGATCGCTTGTTCGATTGCTCGAACTTGTCCAGCTTTTTGGTCAGCTTCGACCGTCTCGCCTCCAGCTTCTTGATGGCTTTAGAGAATATGCTCTGCGCCTCGTTGATCTTCGATCGCACGACAGCCATCGGGTCGATAGTGTCCTGCTCAAACGCGTTTACAAGGAACGACTGAACGATGCCGCGGATTTCGTTCACGCGATCACACTGCTTCGTTTTTCCGGTGCGATCGTAGTACTCTCGCTTCTCTGGATTGCTAAGGATCTCGTACGCTTCCTGGACGCGTTTGAATTCCTCTTTCGCGCCCTCGTCACCCGCGTTCCTGTCCGGATGAAATCGGATCGCA
>DNPC01000321.1 GCA_003501565.1 Planctomycetaceae bacterium
ATTGATGGCGTTCACTTCATTCTTCGGATTCACGTTAGCGTACTCCCAATGGGCGCTGGGACATCCGACCTGGGGGCTATGGATCGGAATTATTCCACTATTCTTGATCGCCGCGTTGCACCTGATTGCGATCGTTGGCCAGAGCTGGAGCGAAGATCAAATGCACTCGCTTCGCGAACAGCTGGAAGCACTGGTCGCCGAGGCGGATCAAGAGGCATGAAAGAACAGCGTAAGCACCACCCATGCGAATTCGGCCTTCCGACCTGTGGCGTAATCCGAGTTTAACGGCAAGCCGTAGGCGACTGCGTACCTGGCACGGTCTATGCATCCCCCGAATCGTTGCCGATCCGGCCGCACGTGCTTCACTCTTGCAAATCTATTTTGCTAGTTCGAACATCTTGGATGCAAGTTGCTGACCATTGACTTGTAAGGTAACCCGATGTTCACCTGGGTAGAGCCTGTAAGTCGTGGCGTTGGCCTTCAAAGTATGTTTCTTGCTCAGGTGAGCCGATTGCCCGGCGGCCAAAGTCAATTGTTTGAGCTTATGTACTTTCGGTGCAGTCAAGCCGTTCGCTTTTACAAAATCAATCACATAGTCGACGATCAACGCTTCGGCTTGCTTGGCTGACAAATCGACATCAATTTGGATTGAGTCTCCCGGCTTCACCTTGTTCGGCGAAACGCTGAATGAACCCACCGTAATCTTGGGTTTGTCGCGATAGCCGAGAAAAGCCAAAGCTGCTGAGTCGCCACGCTTTACGAGTGTTCGCAAGGCGTGTTTCGCCATCCACTCGAATTCTTCCGGTCGTTGACGCCCTTCGAGCTTCCACTGTTTCAAGCGTTCAAGAACCACTGACGCATCCGCTTTTGCGATATCGTTCAGGTGATTTGCAACCGACCGCACAACATAACGCGTCGGGTCGCTATACAGCTGGTCTAGTAGCCGAAGCGGCGTAAGCCGATCGATTGTCAATCGCTTGGACCAAGGCAACGTTGGCCGCGTACCTTCGCTAACCAAACGCCGCACATGGTAATTCTTGTCCTTCGCCCACTTTTCTAGTGCTACCAGCGTGCGATCTGGAAACGCGTTGATGAAAGCACGGATTGAATCCTCCATCGAAAAACGCTTCGTCAGCTCTTTCAGCGTCTGTAGCGCACGACTGAGTTTCGCCTTCGTCAGTCCCTCGCGGACTACATACTCACCCAGTGGTGCGAAGATGAAATCGCCAAAGTCATCATCCGTTCTACTGGGATCCAGTGGCGGCGGTAGACAGGCAACGATGTGTTTACAGGCAGATGGAAAATCGTCGGCCAGGTGATTCTGCAGACTATCTGCAATTCGAGATATCCTCTCTTTCAACTCCAGTTTCTTGAAGCCTCGCATCGTCTGCTTAACGAAGTCTGTTTGATCAAACTTTGGCTCCGCTTCAGCTAACAACTCAGCCAGGTAGACGACCTTGCGACGATTGAATAACTCGTCTTTGAGGCTGAACTTTGTTTCTTCGGAATTTGGCAAGGTAGTATCTGCCTGAAGAGTGTTTGTTCGTCTGCAAACATGGTCGGTTTCGGCACCTCCCGGATTCGCTTGGCCGGAGCTCTCAGAACCGACAGTCCCGAAGCGAAATCGACGCGCCGCTACGCTTTACCACTGTTGGCGACATTCACGTACAGCATCCGCATCTGGTGGAGCGACTCGCTAACAAACTTTGACTCGTCTTCAGTCAGATTGCCCTGAGTCTTTTCCTCGATTACGCCAACGAGATCGATAAAGTGCTTGGCATAAGGCAGGTTTACTTTAGGCTCAGCACCTTCTTCCGCGGGAATCTGGCCCATCGATGCCATAGCTTGCGTGAGAAGCGTGGTTACCAGGAGGGTGAGTGAAGCCTCCGGAAGCGGGCCTTCGTCAGACGCGTCGGCTTGTTCCGCAGGTTGCTCCTGGCTAGCCGCTTCCGCTTCGGCCTTTTCGCGTTCGACTTTACTTTTCCAATCTTCGTCGATGATGATCTTCGGTTCTTCAGATTCAGACATTTGAGTTTCTCCTGTCTAAGACTCCTGAACTGACCCTCCCGTGGGAGAACAAATGGCAGCTTCGACGCCCAGACGATTTGCCGATCTTACTTGCTAAGACTCTGTCACCTCGTCCACTACCTTTGCAACCATCGCTACTTGCGGGCGATGGCGGCACCAATGAATCCGGAAAACAGCGGATGTGCGCGTGTTGGCTTCGATTTGAATTCAGGATGGTACTGCACTGCGACGAACCACGGGTGATCCGGGAGTTCGCAAATTTCGACTAGGCCACCGTCAGGACTTGTCCCGGCGAAGACCATGCCTCCATCGGTGTATTGATCACGATAGGCGTTGTTGAACTCATACCGATGGCGGTGACGTTCGTTGACATCGGCAACTCCATAAGCGTCAACCGATTTTGAACCAGGGTGAATCTTTGCAGGTTGGCTGCCCAATCGCATCGTACCGCCCATTTGTGTGATCTCGCGTTGATCATTCAACAAGCAAATCACCGGGTGTTCTGTATCTTTGTCGAATTCAGTTGAGTGTGCGCCGCCGAGACCAAGCACATTGCGACCATATTCGATTACGGCACACTGCATGCCGAGACAGATCCCGAAAAACGGTATCTGCTTCTCGCGGGCATATTGAACGGCCAACAATTTCCCTTCGATGCCGCGTTCTCCAAATCCACCTGGAACCAAGATCCCGTCGTAGCCAGCCAGCAGTTTCTCCGCGCCCTCTTCTTCTAGTCGAGCACTTTGTATCCGACCAACTCGAATTTGCGTGTGATGATCGATGCCAGCATGGTCGATCGATTCATATATGGACTTGTACGCGTCTTTGTGTTCTGCGTACTTTCCAACCACCGCAATGCTGATTTCGTGTTTCGGATTGCGCAGTCGATGCAGGATTTCGTTAATCGGATCTAAGTTAGGTGACACCGTCGACAGGTTGAGGCGTTCGCAGATCTGTTCGTCCAGCCCGTTGTCTACCAAGCTAAGGGGCACTTCGTAAATCGAAAAATCCTTGTCGCGCTCTTCGATCACTGCCTGTGATGGAATGTTGCAGAAAAGTGCAATCTTGTCGCGTTCATCGCGTGAAATCGATTGTTCACAACGACAGATTAGAATGTCGGGTTGGATACCGATCTGGCGCAGCTGTCCGACCGAGTGCTGTGTGGGCTTGGTTTTTAGTTCGCCGGCTGCCTTCAAGTATGGCACTAGCGTCAAGTGAATGAATAGACAGTTCTCTCGGCCTGCAGAAAGTGGGAATTGGCGAATCGCTTCCAGGAACGGCAAGCTCTCGATATCGCCAACGGTGCCCCCAATTTCGGTGATCACTACGTCCACGTCCTTTTCGCCGACTTTGCGAATGACGCTTTTGATCTCATCGGTGATATGCGGGATGACTTGGACGGTCTTGCCTAAAAACCGGCCCTGACGCTCTTTCTCGATCACCGAAAGATAAATCTGACCCGTCGTGTAGTTCGAACTACGCGAGAGAGGACCATCGGTAAAACGCTCATAGTGCCCCAGATCCAAATCGGTCTCACTACCATCGTCCAGCACGTACACTTCACCGTGTTGGTAGGGGCTCATCGTGCCGGGATCGACATTGATGTAGGGATCCAGCTTTTGCATTCGAACCCGTAGGCCCCTGGCTTCCAAAAGCATCCCGATCGAGGCGCTGGTCAGGCCTTTTCCAATCGAGCTTACAACGCCGCCGGTAACGAAAATGTGCTTGGTCATAGGTCAAAATATGCTGTTGAAGGCCTGCTAGCGATCCATCGCAGACGATCTTAGCCTCAACCTCAATAAACGCAACGCGAGGCGAGTTCGAAACGCGCTGTGCCCACCACGCAGCTTGCGGTAGAGCACGTTGATCGACGGGTTCTCAGCGTTGCCTGCGACTGCGAGAATACTCGTTTAACCGTCAGCCGGCAGGCGTACGCGATGTCTACACGGTTAACGATCGATGATCAAACTGATTTCGACCTTGTTAACGGGCTACACGCTAGCTCAAGAAGGGCTTGACCACCATGCAATCGTACTTGGACCGAAACGACGGGGGCATCGGCTTCGCGGACTTCCAAAAACTCATTCACGAGATGTACTTTGAAAAGGACGAGCAGCGTGGCGTCGATGGTACATTCATGTGGCTAATGGAAGAAGTTGGCGAGCTGGCGGCGGCGCTTCGCCAGGGTTCGCAGAAAGATAAGGAAGAAGAATTCGCGGACGTAATCGCTTGGCTAACCACCATTGCCAACGTCGCAGGCGTCGACCTGTCCAAGGCCATCACCGACAAATACGGCACCGGATGTCCTGGATGCGACCGCCTGGTTTGTACGTGTCCGATGACCGAAAAGCCTTAACTCGCATGAACAGTATCTCCACGGAGGAGCAAGCCCGCCGGAACCTCCTAGGACGTTCGCTTCACGGCCTTTCGCGACTGGCACTTTCGCTTCCAGGACTTTCGCCGTACTTCGAATTCGAAGCCGTGCGGCCGACCGGCGGTGGTTTGGCGGATCACGCTCCTTCGATCCGAACTGTCACATTTCCGAAGGTGGATCCACCGCCAAGATCCGTGAGTCGTTCGGTTGTGAGTTCGTTGAGGCTCTTTTTGTCAGGTGCAAGCTTGGGCCACCACTGACCTAAGGCTACAACAACGCCGCATTTGGCATCCGTTGACACAATAGCGCGGCGCAAGATGCTGCCCGACTGGCTGCTGATTTGGATACGCTGCCCATCTTCAATACCCGCTTGGGCGGCGTCTTCTGGGTGCACAACGACTTGCGGCTCACCGCCTGCCGCCTTGATCAATGACTCTAGATTCCCAAGACTCGTGTTAACGATATACGGTCCAGGCGGCGAGATCAAACGCAATGGGTAATTCTCCGATGGACGTTCCTCAAACTCCAGCTGCGATGGTGCTGGGCTGAATCGAATCTTGCGGTCAGGGAAGTTCGAACCGTCCGCGTAAGGCCGGAAATCCTCGGGCAGATGCAAGCGTATGCTGCGTTCTTTACGTAATCCGTCAAACGTGATGTCGCGCACGTGCGGATGATCTGAATCCAACAGCTCCGCCGCCAGCTCTTCGGTCGTCATTGAGAACACTGGGTCGTCCAGTTGCATTCGTGCGGCAAGTTGTTTGAAAATCCAGCTATTCGGACGACAATCTCCCATGCGAGGCACGATCGGCTCGGCCCACTGCAAATAGTAATGCCCGTATGCGGTATACAAATCGGGATGTTCGACAAATGTGGTCGCCGGAAGCAGATAATCAGCGTAGTCAGCGGTATC
>DNPC01000322.1:0-358 GCA_003501565.1 Planctomycetaceae bacterium
CTTCACCCTCCCAGAGTTGTGTGCGCATAAAAAAAGCGGCCGGACTCGCCTCCATGGCAAGCCGACCGCCTTTTGCTTAACTCCACCAGATCATCATCCGGACGGGTGGAAGGTATTTACCTGGTTCGATTTGTCACCCAACTTCAAATCCTGGTTGGCGTGACAAAAAGCTTTGGGTAATTGTTTCCCCCAGTCCGAACGGGTGCGGCCAGGTGTTCGGCAGTAGCTGACTACCCAGCCGGCACACTTCGTCGAATTGGAGGGGCGTAACTAGCAACCGCAGCCGCTGTCGCAACCGCTGTCACATCCAGTGCTGCAAGACTTCTTGCAGCCACAGCCTTTGCCAAGGCCGCCAAGA
>DNPC01000322.1:418-725 GCA_003501565.1 Planctomycetaceae bacterium
AGCCTTTGCCAAGGCCGCCAAGACGGCTGCCCAAGCGGCTGAGTAGGCCACCGCGAGAAGCAGAACCGTTGTCGCAGCAGCTGTTGCCGCAGCCACAGCTAACTTCAACAGGAACTTGCTCGCAAACAACCTTAGGAACGCAAACTTCTACGGTGTAAGGAACGCAAACTGGTACTCGCTTGCAAACCTTGATTGTCTTTTGTTCGCAAACTGGAACGCAGACAGTGTAAGGAACTTGCTTGCAGACCGTTTCGCAGGTCCAGTTGCAGACGGTGTAGCACTGAGTCTTGCACTCAGGAACCATCTT
>DNPC01000322.1:787-10164 GCA_003501565.1 Planctomycetaceae bacterium
GTCTTGCACTCAGGAACCATCTTGCAGGTGCGGTAGCAAACGTCCTTAGTACGTTGCTCGCAAACCATCTTGCAGGTTCGGTAAGTGCAAACCTTGGTTCGGCACTCAGGAACCATCTTGCAGGTTCGGTAAGTGCAAACCTTAGTTCGGCACTCAGGAACCATCTTGCAAGTTCGGTAGGTGCAAGTCTTTTGACGAGGCTCGCAAACGATCTTGCAGGTTCGGTAGCAAACAGTCTTCTGACGTGGCTCGCAAACCGTTCGGCAAACTTGGTAGGTGCAAGTCTTTTGACGGCACTCAGGAACCATCTTGCAGGTTCGGTAGGTGCAAGTCTTTTGACGGCACTCAGGTACCATCTTGCAAACGGTGTAAGGAACGCATTCCTTCACGCACTCACGCTCGTAACGAACGCAGTTGATTTCCTTGGTTTCGCAAGTAGGAACCCAGACCTTCTTGCAGATGGTCTTTGGTGGGCATTGTACGCACTCTACTCGGCACTTGCCTGGGCAGTAAACGCACTTGCACTGTGACGCATCCCAAACCCAGGTACCTGGCTCACGGATGGTTCGTCGCTGGATAGGACCAGCAACTTCTTCAGTTCGTGTTTCCCAGTTACCACCCTTAACTTGAACCGTCTTGGTGTAGTTGACTGGCTTCGTGACGTAGCGAACAACTTCACGCGTGCGAGTTTCCTGTTGAGGAACCATCACGGTGTAGTTGACAACTCGCTCGTGAGTTTCGTACACAGGCTTCATGACTGTGTAGTTGATAACTCGTTCACGAGTTTCGTATACAGGCTTGCGAACGGTGTAGTTCACAACCTTGCTGTGTGTTTCGTAAACAGGCTTACGAACGGTGTAGTTGATCACTTTGCTGTGAGTTTCGTACACAGGCTTCATAACCGTGTACTGGACTTCACGCTGGTGAGTTTCGTAAACGGGCTTCATGACCGTGTACTGAACTTCACGCTGGTGTGTTTCGTAGACTGGTCGACGAACCGTGTAGTTAACCTGACGAGTGTGTGTCTCGTAGACAGGCTTCATGACGGTGTATTGACGCGTCTTGGTCTCGTAAACTGGCTTGCGAACCGTTTGGTTGACCGTACGATAACGTGTTTCACGCTGCATGCGCGTTACGTTGATCGTCTTGTCTTCCATTACCGTTTGGTATTCGGTACGCGTGCGTTGTTGAGTTTGCTTCTCGTAGACCGTACGACGGACGGTCTTCATGACGGTGTGCGTTGCGGGTACTTCGCAACAGTTCACACCGGCGTCTTGGTAGCTAATCGCACCGCTGTACGCTGCGTTAGCCTTGCCAGATGCAGCCGCCACGATGGCCAGCAACATTGGCAGTACAAACAGCCTTCTCATTTCCCGTTCTCCTTAGAACTTCTCGTGTGTTACTGGATGAATGTCTGGTGGGTTCCAGCAAACCCATGGGTTAAGCAGGAGTGACTGGGGGTACTAATCCAAGCGGCGAGCTTGTACAAATGAGCCCTCGTCCCAGCCTCACCATTCCTCCCGAATGTGTGCGGTCGAGCTAAAGGCTGCGGTCTCCGCAAACTGGACAATTCACCCAGAATCTGCTCTTAGCAACAGTTAGATCGACAAACATGCAAGCATTGCCCAGGCAATTTGGCGAAAGCGGCCAAAGCTGGGCGTTTAGGAGGTTTCGGCAAAACGTCTTGGGCGCATTTAACGATTCTGACGGTGCAGGCACTTAGACAGGCGAAGAAGATGGACATTAACGAAGAAGATAGTGCTTGCGAGGATCCGCAGCCGACGGAGGAGGGGGCGCAAGGCAACGCAGACTTCCCAACCCTCAAATCCGGCAAAATCCCACCCGCTACCGCCAGCCGGCTTGGCCTTTACCTGAGAGAGTTGCAACACTTTTTGCGGGCAGGCGCGACGACAATCAAAAGTACGGTTCTCGGCAAACGCCTTGGATTGAGTGATTCTCAAATCCGCCGCGACCTCGCACTCTTCGGCCAATTCGGAAAACGGGGCGTTGGCTACAACATCGAAGGGCTCGTAGGAGCACTTCGCCGAGCACTAGGCACCGACGGTCAATGGAACACTGTGCTAATCGGATTTGGCAACCTCGGCCAAGCGCTCGTCCGATATAAGGGATTCCAGCAACAAGGATTTGCCCTCCAGGCTGTCTTTGAGGCGGATCCGGCCAAGCTGACTGCCGAAGTCGACGGAGTGCCGATGTACCCAATCGAGCGGCTTGAAAGCGTGCTACCTGGACTAGCAGTCAAAATGGCAATCCTGGCGGTTCCGGCCGACCAAGCTCGGTTGTTGGCCGATCGTCTTGCGGCCCTCGGCATTTCTGGCATACTGAACTTTGCGCCCGTTAGCCTGTCTACATTGGTAGAGGTTGCAACCGTCGACGTCGACTTGGCGGTCGAGCTGCAAAGGCTCGCATTTGCGGTTGTGAGTTCCGAGCGATCTAGCTAAACTCTCGCGAAGATTTGACCTGGTGAATCCTGGTCATCGGTGCCTGCTAGGCACTGCAGGATATTCAGTACAGTTAGATAAGCTGCCCTGGATTTATCCACTGCCCGGTGGTGTAATGGTAACACTGCTGGTTTTGGTCCAGCCATTCATGGTTCGAGTCCATGCCGGGTAGCTTCCGCAGCCCCAACCCTGCAATCGTGCAGGGTTTTTTTATGCGCTGTTTTTTATTCGCTGGGGATTGGGGCCTGAGTGATTCTACGAACGATGGTGTTCGCCTGCCGGCTGACGGTTAAACGAAAGTGCAGGGCCACGCGTCCAACTACCTCTGGTCTATCCACGATTGGAACCGCCGCTGGGACGCGGCCAGGTCCTTTTTCCAATCCCCTTTTGGCTCGCGCCACGCCTGCTCTACGACCAAATAACCGTGGTAGCCGGTTTCAGCTAGCTGCGACAGAAAGGCATCGAAATCCGTAACGCCTTGGCCAAAGGGGACAGTGTCGTGCCCTTTCCCAAATGCTCGACAGTCTTTCAAGTCCACGTGCAGCGTCTTTTCGGCTAAGCGATCGAGCACATCTGAAAGCTTGATCCCTGAACCTTCGAAGTGCCCCGTGTCCAAACACAAGCCGATGTTCGGCGAGTCGATTGCCGAAAAGATGCGATCGTAGTCTTCGATCGTTTCGAGGTTGTTACCAGTATGATTCTCGAGCGTGACTAGGATTCCAAATTCCTCTGCCGCGGGAACGATCTCTTTGCAAACTTCGATAATCGCATCCAAGCCACCTTGTGAGCCCCGCCGAGCACCGGTGAACTTGACGATTTCGCAGCCAAGCGACTTCGCGTGCTGCAGCATGAGCAACTTGTGGGCGACATCTTTTAGCACACCGTTGCTTCCCGATTGAGCTCCCAAGCCAGTCGCCTGAACGCTGATAGGCTGGAGGTTCGCCGAGCGACAACGCTTGTTTAGACTCGCGATATAGCTTGGCGTAATCTGATCGGCGTACCACAAGTTAAGCTCGACATTTTCAAATCCAAGTTTTGGAATCCACTCAATTGCCGGTTCATGATGCTGGTTGCCAAAACCATCGACACAAATCGTCGCGATTGCCAACTCCACTCCATCAGCCCCTGTAGCACGTGACTCCCTGGAGCCGTTCACCCCTTGCCCCGCTTGCAAGTTCGAAACCGCCAATGCAACTCCACCAGTAGTCAAGGTCCGAACCATTTGACGTCGCTGCATGATGCTTTCTCCAAGGTTGCTGATTCACATCAGCATCCTGTCTGTTGTGCCTGCCGGCAGTTAGTGATCTTCAGTTTGTTGTGCGCCTCAACATGCTGACGCCCCTTGTCACTGGTCTGCATCAGAGAAGCACCTACTTTAGGTGAGAGTCGAAGAACTTCTGTACGCGGGCGAGCTGTTTGGGTTCGCGGAATGGGCCGTGTTTGCCATCTTCAATGATGACCAGAGTCGAAGTTACGCCGGCTTTCTGCAGGGAGGCGTGCAACTGTTTACTTTGCTGCACGGGAACCAGAGGGTCTTTGCTTCCATGTACGATCAGAAACGGTGGGTCATCGGATGAGACGTATTCCAGTGGGCTGGCCTGCCTGGCCAATTCGGCGTGTTGCTGTAGCGGACCCCCGAGTAGTTTTGACTCTGGAGAACCGGGGGCGTCATGGTCGAGTGCACCCAGGTCACCGGCTTGCTTGTTCATTTTCAACAAGTCGGTTGGGCCATAATAGTCGACAACAGCCTGCACGCGGCTATCACCAGAGTGTCCGAGCTTGCTGTCTAGTTCCGCAACCCGTCCACCCGTCCCCAAGAGCGCAACAAGGTGTCCGCCGGCAGAAGATCCCCAAACACCAATTTTTCTCGGTGCGATGCGATACGCGTCCGCGTTCGCGCGGATCCAGCGAATCGCGGCTTTGCAATCGTGTATCTGTGCGGGAAATACAGCGTGTTGACTAAGCCGATAATTGACACTGGCCACGTGGTAGCCATGCTCAAGCAAGAACTTCGCGGGACAATTTCGCTTGTCGCCAGCTCGCCAGCCGCCGCCGTGGATCCACACGACGATCGGATGCGGGGCTCGAGTGTCATTCTCGGGTAGCAAATACAGATCAAGCTTGTGGCGTTCGTGACCATCAGTCACATAAATTATGTCACGTTTGACTTCAGTCCCGCTGGGAAGCGCCCCTGCGGCTTGACTATTGCGGAAGCTTGAATCCTCTGCTTGCGAAATGTAGCCATCACCATCGCGGTCGACCCGTTCAAAGTTGGCTCGAAGACCTTTCGGCAACTCTTCTCGTGTCAAACGACCGTCACCGTTGACGTCCCATTTCCGGAATTGGTCTTGAGCAGCACCAAGTCCAACCAACAAGCCTAGCGTTAGTAGTCCTAAGACCGATTTCTGAAGGTACATCTTCTTTTTCCGCATTTGAGACAATTGCGTTAAGCGAACAATCCAGTAGCTTCGACACAAGTCACCGATACTTCTGCATGATCGATTCACGGAATTCAGCGTTAGTAAACGGGTCTTCGGTTTGGGTTTGCCAGTCGGTGAGAGCCTGCTTAAGTCGATCCAGAGTTTGTGCATGAGAAGCTTGGGCGGCGAGATTGTCGAGCTCGTGAGGATCTTCTTGTAAATCGTAGAGCTCCCACTCCGGTGGATGGTGCAGTCTCTCAAGAGCCTGAAGACCGGAGTTGTCTACAGGGAGAGTCGCGGCAAAAACGTGAGCTTGGTCACCGTCGACCGAGGGCGATGCGCTAGTCGTTCCTGAGCGAATGTTGTGGATTAGCTTGTAGCGGGCGTCGCGAATGGCGCGGCGCGGAAAGAATGGCGTCGCTCCGTGGTAGTGAAACTCTGCTGCAAGATACTCTCGCCATGTCGCCCCGGCTTCGCTTAATACGGGCCGCAAGGACTTCCCGTGCACGTTTACTCCCAAATTGATTCCGGCAGCATCCAGGATTGTCGGGTAGATGTCCGCGCTTGCTGCCAACCGATTCGAAACGTGCGGCTGCGAGACTCCAGGCCAACGGACAAGAAAGGGTACCCGCAATCCCGCCTCGTAACAGCTGGTCTTCCCGCGTGCAAACGGTGGTCCGTGGTCGCCCAGGAAAATCACTAACGTCTTATCCCAGTTGCCGGTCTCCTTCAACAACGCGAGCAGCATTCCCATTGCAACGTCAATTCTCTGCACGCAATTGTAGTAACCGGCGATCTTGACTCGCTGCTGCGGTGTATCGATCTGCTGCCAAGGCCAAGCGGAAACATCATTTGCCGAAATGGGAGATCGCGGAAGTCCAGCAACTTGATCTGGAAAATACTGTAGTCCGCGCTGTCCGTTGGGCTTGCGGTCCCGCGCCACATGCGGATCAAACATGTTGAACATTAAGAACCAGGGTTCATCGCTTGCTTCGTCGATGAATTTGCTGGCGAATTGAACCTGCTTGGCAACTTCACGACTTCCGAATCCCTGGCCCTCTCGGTAGTCGAATTGAAATTGCTTTTCGGGGTTCACATGCAGCTTGCCAATGATGCCTGTCCGGTAGCCAGAACGCTTGAGTACATTAGGAAGCAACTGGTCGTACAGCTCCCGATGCACTTGAAATCCCACGTTTGCATTTGCTAAGCCATAGTGACCATTACTATGTGGATATAGCCCCGTGAACATCGTCGAACGGGAAGGACTGCATGATGCTTGGCTCACATAAGCAGTTTGAAACTGCACAGACTGAGCAGCCAGGGAATCGATATTTCGTGTTGGTACTGTTTGGTCACCGTAACAGGCTAGTTGCGGGCCCAAGTCATCGGCAGTCACGACAAGTACATTAAGCTTATCTTCCGCAACTGCAACTTGAGGCGCGAACAGTCCCCATGCAAGCAGGAAGCTGACCAAAGCAACGGCCCTGGTTTCGATTGAAGTGCGTGCCATCGAATCAACCGTTTCGTGAAAGGATACCGGCATAAACTAGCTTTAGAAACTGAGTACGATCTAGGGCTCTTCTGCGGTGCGCAAACCGGAAATGTCCAGGCAAAATAGACTCAGCCCGTGCGTCGCAGCGACAAGCAAGCCATCCGGGCTAACCGCTAAATCGACCACCGATGCAGTGGGCAGAGATGCCGAAAGCGAGTGCCAAGACTGGCCAGTATCTGTCGAGACGTAAACACCCAAGTCAGTACCCACGAACAAGATCTCGTTGTCCACGGGATCTTCGGCAATTGCGTTGCAACACTCTGCCGGCAATCCCGCAGCGATCGACTCCCACGATTCGCCATAGTCTACAGACCGATAAACGTGGCTGGTGCAATCTGAATCTTCTTTGCCAGAACATACAGCGAAGAGAGTCGTCGCGTTGTGCTGTGAGGCGATGACATCGCGAACGATGAATTTCGGTAGTCCGTCACTACACTCCCGCCAGCTTTCCCCGCCGTTTTCGGTTGTAAATACTTGGCCTCGACCTGCACCCGCAACCAAACGTCGTGAATCCAAAGGCGATTCGGCGAGGGCCAGCAAGGCGGAACGTTTGACTAGGTCAGGACTGATCGATTGCCACGTTTCACCTCGGTCGGTTGACCGGAACACGCGTTGAGCACCGCAGTACAGCACCGTTGGGCCGGAATGCGACGATGCAAAAAATGGAGTATCCCAAGAAAACCGCAGTTGCGCCCGACCGTCTTCAGATCTTGGCCGGATAGACTTTTCATGACGTAGGCGGCCCAGGCGGCTTCGCTTGAGATCCCCCATCTGCTGTGTGTAGAACGTGATTTGAGGATCATTGGGGTCAGGAAATGTGGAAAAACCATCGCCACCCGTCCAGGGATCCAGGAAGACCTGCTGCCAGTCGTCGTCAACGCCCTCCTCAAGTCTAGCCGTCGTAGGGCCGACAAAAGAGGCGTTGTCTTGGGTTCCTGCCCAGATGCGTGGCGGTTGCTGAGAGTCGACGTGGACCTTGTAAAACTCAGCAATCGGCAACGTATTCAAGTGCAACCAAGTCAGTCCCCGGTCCGTCGATACGTAAAGCCCACCGTCGTTGCCTTGTAGCACACGTTCCGGATTGGCTGGATCGATCCAAATATCATGGACGTCCAAGTGCATTCCGATCCCTCGCGTTGGATGAATGCGAAACACCTCGTCGCGCCGCGTGTTGACAGCAAACCCGCCTTCGCCCTCAAACGTCCGGCCACCATCACTGGAGATAATTAGCCGCGTCCCGCCAACGTAGACTTTTTCGGCATCATCTGGCGCGACGCGAACATCGCAAAAATCCCAGCCGATATAAGTTGGCACGTACGCGTCATGCGTCCTTCGCCAGCTGTCACCCGAATCATCGGATCGAAACAGAACTGAAGCGTTTCGTCGCTGCGCGAGAGCCGGAGACGAAGCGTCCGCCATGAGTGCGTAGACGACACCCGGCTGGCTGGTTGCGACATCGATAGCAACCCGATCAACGTTCTGCTCCAGAAGTCCGCCGGAGAGCTTCTTCCAGGTATCACCGCCATCTTCACTGCGGTAGACGCCGCTGCGTTTACTCCTCGCTCGGTCCCAGGAACTGGCAAACAACCTGTCGGGGTTGTGCGGGTCGAATACTAGATCTACGAAAGCCACATCGCGGCCAGCCTCAAGAGTGCACTCAAAACTCTCACCGCCATCAAGCGTCCTGTATATGCCACGCTGTCCGCCCCCTTGTTTACGTCCCATTGCTGCAACGAAGACAACATTCGGATCTTTCGGGTGGACCAGCACAGATCCGATATGCGCACTTTCGTGCAATCCCATGTTCTCCCAGGTCTCGCCACCGTCGACGGATTTGAATACACCGTTGCCAGGATAAGACGTTCGCGACAAATGGCATTCCCCTGTACCAACCCAGACGATATTCGGATCACTGGCTGAGATTGCGATATCGCCAATCGAGAACGTTGACTGGTCGGCGAAGATCGGCCTCCAGGTCAACCCACCGTTAATCGTTTTCCAAACACCGCCGGAACCGACTCCGACATAGATGGTGCCCAAGTCGTTTGGTGGAACCGCAATCGACTCGATCCGTCCACCTGCAAACTTCGGGCCCATCGCCTGCCACTCAAGATGCCTAAACGGCGATTGGGCAGCCATGTCCAAATGCGTTTTCCACGATGCAATCCGCGCCGCTCCGCCAAAGCTAGGTGTTTGGGAGAAGCCGGACGATCCTAGCGACGCGAACACTAGGGTGAAGAAGACCGAAACTGTCGGCCAGCGATGAAATGTCATGTTGTTTTCTATCTCATTGAGAGCACGATCGATCGTATCCCGTTTCGTTATCCTAACCGGACAGCACCACTTCGTGGCGAGAGCTATCCAGCTAGGGTGCCTGCTCAGGATCTGACATGAACGTCTCGACCTCGAGGTCAACTCCTTCTGAACTCATCACCATGTGCCAAAACTCTTGGCCACCGTCGTCCTCTCCGTCCGGGCCGACACTATAGACGACCGTGCCGTGCTGGTCGTTGCGGAATCGAAATAGCTGGTCGTTCCCTGCGTATGGATCAATTAGATCTTCTGCGACAAACCACTTTAGGTCAGTCAACCGACTCAGAGCATCTCCATTTTCTATTGCATCATCAATCGCCAGCTCTATTGCGAGAAGTCTATTGAGTGCCACCTCTCGGAGGTTGGCCGCGTGAACGGAAAACACCGAATCGCTAACACTCTCCTCGTAAAAGCGAGTAAGCAAGAACACTAACTTGCTATGCCAGCTTGAATTAAGAACCCATTGCTTTTCGCGCTCATCAACGGCCTCGATCGGCTCAACCTCCGACACAAGCAGCTTAGCGAGAGTTTCGCGGCTGGCGGAATCAAGTGAGTCCCTATGTTCATGGATACTCCTGACGGCAACGCCTCGCGATGCTGCCGCAACCCAGTAGTTAATCCACAGTCCGTCCC
>DNPC01000368.1 GCA_003501565.1 Planctomycetaceae bacterium
GGCTTCGACAGGGAATGAATCGTGATCTTCCCCGTCAGTGACCAACAGTACCAGCCGATTGATATCTCCGGCAGTGCGGAATGCATCAGTGCTCTGGCGAAGTGCGTCACCGATTTTCGTTCCGCCAAGTCCAACGCTGTGGGGACCAACGTCTTTCAACAGTAGACGCAAAAATGCGTGGTCGGTCGTCAGTGGACTGACCAAGCTCGCTTTGCCAGCAAAAACCATCAGGCCCACTTGTTGTGATGGATCTAGCAGACTGAGCAGAGTATCTATCTCAGCTTTGGCTCGGCGAAGTCGGTTGGGTACGACATCTTCGGCGAGCATCGACTTGCTCACATCGAGACATACCATGATTTGCGACTGGACTGCGGACAGTTGCTGCACCGTGCCGCCGTATTGAGGGCGCATCATTGCCGCCAACAGCAGCAACAGACTGACGTAAGTCAGCACGAGCACTGCGATGCGGCGGGGTTTGCTGAGTGAACGTACGAGGCGTTGCTGCATTGCGGGCGCGATAAAGCGGTTCAGATTCGTGCTGGAACGCAATATTAAGAACAGCAGCGCACCTGCGAAAGCTGTAATCAGCCAAAAAAGGAATGACCATTTGGGATATGCGAATTCAAGCGAAGTCATGGCAGCCTCCTGAAGAGAGTGCTACGCGTCAGCGCTGAAATCGCCAAAAGCCCGCCACCAATTTGAAGCCAGATTGGGAAGTGTTCGGTGTACATCAGAAAACGCTGCTCAGTAACCTCGGTGCGTTCGAGCGTGGCGATTTGTTCGTAGACAGAAGCCAAGGAATCTGCATCGGTCGCGCGAAAGTATTTGCCGCCGGTCAAGGAGGCGACCTCCTTCAGCAATTCTTCGTCGATTCTCACTTCCATTTCGCCGAGCACCACGCGGCCGGTAAAGTCCTGCATCGGAATGGGGGCGACGCCGTTTGTGCCCGCACCAATACAGTAGACCTTTATGTCGAATTGCTTGGCAAGATCGGCTGCTTTGAGAGGTTGGATCACGCCGGCATTACTGACTCCGTCGGTGAGCAGAATTGCGACTCGAGATTTTGCTTTACTCCGACGCAGACGTTCTACCGCGAGCCCTAGTGCATCACCGACAGCTGTGCCATCTTCGTTTTGGTCGGTCACGATACTCAGCTCACTGGCCAGATTGGACAGATTGGCATGGTCGAGTGTGAGAGGGCAAATGCTGTCGGCGTAACCGGCAAAACCAATGAGCCCCACCAGGTCATCAACTCTTCCATCGGTGCCATCTTTGCCGAGTACGAAGTCAACGAAGACTTCTTGGACGACATCCAGGCGATTGATTGAGCGGTCTTTGGGAACCAGATCTCGGGCATTCATGCTGCTCGAGCGGTCCAAGACCATCATGATCGCGATCCCCTCACGGCTAACTCGTGTGTCAGCATCTGGCGTTCTTGGTCTGGCCAGTGCGATGAACAGGCATGCAATCCCAATCACCGACAGAAATTTAGGAGTCTGAACAAGACGTTGCTTCCAAGACCGATGGTGTCCAGACAGCAGGCTAGACGATGAGAAGATCAGTACGGAACTGGGCCTCGACAACAACCACCAAAGCAAAGGTAGTGCGAGAATCGCCAATAGCCACATCGGATGAGCGAATTCGAAGCCGCCGGGAATTGATAACGTACCCGTTGTGAATGCTGGTACGGAAAAAGAGTGAAGCTTAGCCACAGCGGAGATCATGACTGACCTCCTGTAGCTGTGGGATTTGTCAGTTCCTGCGACTGAGTCGTGTAGTCTGGGGTATTACCTCGTGCTACGGATGCATTTAGATCTTCAATCGCGATATTGGCTTGATCACTGCGTGTTTCGATGACAAATTGTTCGGCTAGCTTGAGTGATTCATCAATGTCTCGTTCGGAAGCGGAAACCCCTGCAAACTTGACGGCATCGGCTTGCGTCAAGAAATCTGATAGCAAACGCCGGTGCTCGCTAGTGAGTTCCGAGTGTCCTGCCGCGGCCTGAAGAAACTCGTCTGTGGTCAAATCGCGAGCTCGGAGGGCGAACCGCTGTTCGAGGTACTCACGAATCACGCTGGAAACTTCGACGAAGAACAGCTCAGGGCTCAATTGTGGCGTAGGTTGCGTCTGGTCGGCACGCAGTTGCTTGAGCTTCGACCAGGCGATTTCAAATGAAGATCGCAACTTGACTCGCTGGCGTCCGCGCAGCCATAGAGCGCTCCCAGCAGCAATGGCGACAATCGTTATCGCGATAGCGGCATACAATCCCCATGAGCTGCCTTGGGCCTTTGCGGGTTGTTCTAGCTTGCCAAGCGGCGGATTGAATTCAGCTTTGTTCCCAAGTACCGACGTTACTTCAAAGTCCATTCGGTCCGTCAATATTTCGTACGCGTCAAAATCATCCGGTGATGGTTTTTTACCCGGACGACGATCAACGAACTCGACCAGGACTGGAGTAATCCATTGTGGTCCAGAACGGGTTGCTTGAAGTGTATAAGTCTGTCGGGCTACCTGCTTGCCTTCACCGTCGGTCGTCCGCGAAGGAACAAAACTGGAGATCGAAAACCGCCCCAAGGACTCACCGAATTCTGGCAAGAGCAACTCTACGCCCTCTTCGGCCGTGACGACGATATCTAGTTGCATCGAATCGCCGATCATCGGCGCTGCAGGGGTAAGCGTGCACGCTACCGAAACCGGCCCAAGCGTCTTGGCGGTGGTAAGAGCTTCTGCTGCTCGGGCGCACCGAATGTTAGCGATACTCGTGAAGACAAGAATGAAAAGAACATTCCGGAGGATCATCGTTGCCGCCTCCGTTCACGCATGCGGAAGAACTTGGCGACTGGGTCAACGATCGACGAAGACGCATCTACATGAATAAAGTCGATTTTCGCACTGCGGAATTTCGCACTTAACTCGGCGATCCGCTGTTGTCCGCCGGAGACGACCGCGTTTCGAAATGCAGATGAAGACGTGTCAATCTGAATCCGTTGGCCGGTTTCCGCGTCCTCAAGATCAACGATTCCGACACTTGGCATTTCCAACTCGCGCGGATCGGTTACGAGGACGGCGATAACATCGTGCTTACGAGCTGCCATCTGCATCTTCGAAATGTAGTCGTCGTCGAAGAAATCGCTCACGACGAATGTCACTGTTCGGCGCTTGGCCACTTTGAGTAAGAACTCAACAGCGCCGCCGATGTTCGTTCCCTTGCTTTTGAGGCCGGCAAAACGCCTGCGGCGTGCGGTCAACCAGGAAGAGAATCGACGCCCTTCTCGGCTGCTAAGGAGCCGTCTAGGCCGTCGCGTTGCCCCGGTAGAATCTGCCTCGTCGGGTGCGTGCGTGAGAACTTCTCGTACGACGCGCAAAGCGTGCTTCTGACCTTTTCTGGCTGGAATATAGTGTTCGATATCATCGTGAAACAGCGCTAGCCCTACTTTGTCGTCGCTGTAGGTGGCCGAGAAAGCTAAGAGCGCACAAAGTTCGGCTGCGGCTTCGCGTTTGCTGCGCTTCGCTGATCCAAACTCTTGCGAGTCAGACACGTCGGCCAGCAGCATAAGCGTAAGCTGGCGTTCTTCCACATATCGCTTGACAAATGGCTCGCCCATTCGCGCGGTAACGTTCCAGTCAATCGAGCGAACCTCGTCTCCAGGCACATAAGGTCGAACTTCGTCAAACTCGATACCACGGCCTTTGAACACAGACGAGTACTGTCCAGCGAGCACATCGGCAACTTCGCGACCGGTGCGCACCTGTATTTCGCGAACTCTTTGTATGACTTCTCGTGGCAGCATGGCTAAGGCACAGGTACGTTGTCGAGAATCTTACTCACGATATCGTCCTCAGTCTTATTCTCGGCTTCGGCTTCGTAAGTCAGAATCACTCTGTGTCGGAGTATCTCTGGTGCAACGCTCTTCACATCATGGGGTGTCACGTAAGCGCGGCTTTGCAGAAACGCGTGAGCTTTGGCGGCTTTCATCAGACTGATAGAGGCACGCGGACTGGCGCCGGTCTCAATCAGTCCGTCTAAGTCTGCCATCGAATACTCTTGTGGTGCTCGGGTTGCCCGCACAAGATCGATCAAGTAATCCCGCACTTTTTCATCGATCCAAATCTGATCAACTACGCCTCGTGCGGCCAGTATGTCTTCCGGCGACGCGACCTGCCGGACTTCTGGGATTGGCTGACCACTAGCCATCCGATCCACGACCTTCCGTTCCTCTTCTTTGCTTGGGTAGCCGACGACGACTTTGAGCATGAATCGGTCGACTTGTGCCTCAGGAAGTGGGTAGGTGCCTTCCTGTTCGATTGGGTTTTGCGTAGCTAGGACCAAGAAAGGTTCTTCCAGACGAAACGTCTCGCCGCCGATGGTTCCCTGCCGTTCCTGCATCGCCTCGAGCAGTGCCGCCTGGACCTTGGCTGGTGCCCGGTTTATTTCATCGGCCAACACCAGATTTGAGAAAATTGGCCCCTTGCGAACCACGTAGGTTGCATCCTTGGGGTTGAAAATTTCCGTGCCGATAACGTCCGCAGGCAGCATATCTGGCGTGAATTGTATGCGCGAAAATTTAGTTGCAATCGCAGTCGCCAAGGAGCGAATCGTGAGAGTCTTTGCCAATCCCGGCAGGCCCTCAAGCAACACGTGACCACCGGTGAGCAGTCCGATCAAGAGGCGCGAGACCATATGTTCCTGGCCTACCAACACACGTCCAACTTCATCACGGAGCGAAGTGCAGACTTGCGCGTGTTGGCGAATTTGTTCGTCAATTTGTTGGACGGACATCGCGCTCTAGAATCTCCAAGAAGGTCGTTATGAATTACAGATTGAAATTGACTGAAGTCGACGAACTGGCTCCGTTTTGGAGCATTTTACGATCAAAGCTAGTACGCTTCGAGACCGATTTGAGTTGTCGAATTTGCAAGCGGGAGCCAATATTTCCAAGGTTGGTGGGCCCGCCAGAATCTCCGTTGCCGCGAGCGGAGATTCCTTTCTTCAAACATGGATCCGAGCTCCAAAATGCCGGTCAAGCGCGAGCCGGAGGTATCATCAATCACACTGAGCAAGAGGGACGGAGTCATTCATCCGATGAGTCCGAATCGGGGAGACCGATAAAGTCGTTTTCATCGAAACGAATGCCTTGCCAAACGACGCGTGGTGCCCCGGATATGTTGTCGCCAGCCTGCTCGGCTACGACCACTTCCGCGGGGAGGTGATAGCACTTGTGTTGCCATTGCAACGCTAGGTCCCGAGCCTGATCTTCGTTCTCGGCAAGTACTCCCCACTCGGCCATGTAAGCAGTCCAATTTTCTTGATCAACCATCCGGTCCGGTTCGCTTGCCCAGTTTTCGTCCAATGGTTGTTTGAGCAAACAGCGATAGAAATTCAGATCATTGCTGGCTGCCAGGTCCTCACCGGGGACCTCAAAGTAGTCTTCCGTTGCCATTCCGGCGCGAAGCATCCGTTTACTGAGCTCGGAGGCCTTTGTGTGTTCGGTTGCCGCCAGTGCCGTCCTGAGTCGTTCAAGAAGTTCGACAAGCCCTCCTGGTGCGATGAATTCGACTTCGTGAAACGGCTGCTTGAGGATTTCGTCAATCCGAGATTCGGCCTCTGCGGATTTTCCCTGGCGTACCAAGATGCTTGCTTGAACGAGTTGGAGGTGAGTGGCGGTTTGGCCCAACAGTTGTTCTTCGGCGTCGATCGCCTTAATGGCAGCCTCGTAATCCTGCTGTTCGTAATGTCCAATCGCGTGGTAGTAGTCCACCCACGGCTGTGGACCAGCTTGTTGAACGAATTTTTCTAGGTAAGTGTGCATCACGCTATAGCGCTGGAGTGAAAACGCAAGCACTCCCGCCTCCCATGCAACCGACGGGTCTTCGGTACCCTCCCTCAAACACAAGTCCAGCACGTACAACGCGTCACGCGGCCGATCGGTTTCTCGATAAACTCTCGCCAGACGTACAGCGATGTCGCCGGCGGAGCGCTGGAGCCGGAAACCACGCGCGTAGCATCGTTCTGCTTCGCCGCGATCTCCCTCGGCATCAAAGTGATCGCCAGCCCGCATATAGCTTCGCGGACCCACGTTGGAGAGTTCCAACGACTTACGAATGAGTGGTTCAACTCGCTCCCGCGTAATTGATTGTGAGAATTCATCGTCGCCTGCGTATCGTATTCGATTGCCAATATCGGCTAGCAAAGAGAGAGCAGTCGAGTGGTCGCTAAACTTCGATACGACTTCATTGGCCCAATTCCAAATCTGCTGTGCAGCGGCTGGGTCTGTAAATGTGTATGCCGCCATGTGGAGCAGGCGAAACGCGTCGGTCGGATCGACGATGTTATCGGCTTTGTAGCTCAAGACCTGTTCCCGGATCTTTGACAGGTCTTCCAAGTCGCTGCTTTGTGCGATCTCTGCAAATTGCTTACCCAGAGTTTCCAATTCTGCCGCAAGTGGCGTTTGGTCCGGCGCGGTGTATTCATCCTCTTCGCCGGACGAACTTTCGTCCGCAACCGAGTCTCGAGCGGAGGCTGTGCTGTCAGGCTTGCTAGCTGTGGGGACCGCGTCACCCATGCGCACCACGCGAAACGTGCACAAAGGATTGGTCGGCAGATCCTCATTTTGAACAGCCGCCAACCTGCGAATCGTTAGCCAATCGGAGGCTTCGTTTGCGCGTGATTCAAGTTGTTTCGAAAGACGTTCCGCCAATTCCGTTTCGTTTGAAAGATATGAATTTGCAACTAACCGTAACCGAACCTCGAACCATTGGCTAAGCACGCCTTTTTGGCTAAATTCCCGGTCCAGCGGAGTGAGGATGGCGGCAGCTTGGTCATATTTTCCTGCAGCTGTCAACGCGAGAGCATCGGCTAACCCTACCTGCGTTTCAAATAGTTTGGCTTCCCCCGTTTTCTTCGAGAACTGTTCGCTAATGGGATCGTCGTGGAGCTCTCTGGGACGACCGCAAACAGTTAGGATTTCGTCCAGCGTACAGAGCGCGCGAATCCCAGCCCGTTCCGGAAAATTTACGTCCTTGGATTTGGCTAGTTCAACGGATTCTCGAGCGAGACGAATTGCTTCCTCGCCACGCCCATCCAAGATTGCTAGTAGTGCAAGCTGGCGCTTGGCTAGCCATCGGCGATCGCCTCGGTTGGAAAACCGCTTTGCCTCTTCAAGCACTAAGTTGCACTGGTAGGCTGCGAGTTGAGCGTCATCGGCGGACATGTGAACGTCGCACGAATATTCGCGGAAGCACCCCACACACTCAAGCTTCCCGGTTGTTCGGCAAACGTTCAGCCCGTCGGAAATGCAGTCCTGCAGACCTTCGCTGTTGTAGCCCTTAAGACTTCCGGTTGCATCAGCGAGATTCTCGTAGGCGCAGCTACTGAAGTGGTAGATAAGCGATTCATAGAGATCAATCGAAAAGTTGGGATCAATCTTACGCGCTTGTTCTTCGCTTTCGAGAAGGGCGATCAACTCGATTGCACGCTCGCTGTGCTCCCTGGAATCCAGGCAGTTGGCTGCGGAATCCATCATGTAAAACACAGCCAGGACGTAGTGATACAGATCTTCTTCGCGGCGGGCCATACGCCGGAGTTTGGAGTACGCTTCGTACGCCGATTTGTATCGGCATGCACCGGTTAGGCTGCTGGCCTCCTCGAGAGCGATTTCAAGTTGTTTTTTCGCCTCGTTTTCATCGCCACCGTTCATAAGTTTCCTTACTGGAGCTTTCCGTGCTGGGAGGTTCTTCGCTGGGACCTCTTGCGAATTTGTACGTGAATCAACGTCGCCTACGCCTTTGGCTGACGGGCAAACCCGGATTACGCATGTAGGCCGCTAGGGCGAAACCAATCCTACCCCAGCGGCGTGAGTGCCTCCTACGCGCATTCGCATTGTGCCGCCGGAGCCTGCAGCGACGTTTCGACCGAAGTTAAGGCTGCGAATGCACGTACTTGTTCGTGCCTACGTACCAACTGTATGTTCCGGGTGAAACGACTGTTCCTTTTGAGGGGATGCGACCATTTGCGGGAATGTGAGTCCGAGTGCTACTTTTTCTCAGCCCGTAAGACCGATACGAAAGCCTCTTGGGGGATATTGACGCTGCCGAATTGTTTCATCTTAGCTTTACCCTTTTTCTGCTTCTCAAGAAGCTTCTTCTTTCGGGTAACGTCCCCACCATAAAGCTTGGCAGTAACGTCTTTTCTAAACGGTGCTATGGTAGCGCGGGCAATGACGCTGCCACCAATGGCACCTTGAATGGGGATTTTGAATTGGTGCCGCGGAATCGCTTCCGCTAGTTGCTCGCAGTAGTGCAAGGCTCTTGGCCGAGCTTTCTCTCGGTGGACGAGATAGGCCAGGGCATCGACCGGTTCTTTGTTGACCAGGATGTCGACTTTGACGATGTCTGTCTTGCGGTATTCGATCGTTTCGTAGTCGAATGAACCATATCCGCGGGTAATCATCTTCAGTTTGTCGTAGAAGTCGAACAGGACTTCACCCAGTGGCATCTCACTAACCACCTCGACTCGACCAGCAGATAGATAGCTCATGTTCTGGCTGTCTGAGCGGTGTTCCCGGCAAAGCTCCATCACGGGACCGACGAATTCTTCTGGAATCAAGATCGACGCCTTAATGTAAGGCTCGCTGACACCTTCAATCAAACTCGGGTCCGGCCAATTGGTTGGATTGTCAACGTCGACTTTCGATCCGTCCTTTAGTTCAATTGCGTACAAAACACTTGGAGCGGAGATCACGAGGCCCAGATCAAACTCGCGCTGCAATCGTTCCTGGACGACGTCCAAATGGAGCAATCCAAGGAACCCGCAGCGAAAGCCGAATCCTAGCGCGGCCGAGCTGTCTTTCTCGTAGGTCAGTGCCGCATCATTGATTGCAAGTTTATCCAGGGCTTTGGTCAGATCCTGGTACTGGTCAGTGCTCATCGGGTAGACGCTTGAGAACACAACCTGCTTCGCTTCTTTGTAACCGGGTATCGGTGCGTCGGCTGGTCTTTCGACGGAAGTAATTGTGTCGCCAATTTGAATGTCTTGAACGCTCTTCACCCCAGCGATTACGTATCCAACCTCGCCAGCCGAAAGGGAATCACGGGGGGCGAGTTTGAATTGGTTGTATCCGAGCTCATCGACTTTATAGTCGCGTTCGGTGTGCATCAGGCGAATACCCTCGCGAGGTTTCAAGGTGCCTTGGAGAATGCGGCACTGCATGATCACACCACGGAACTTGTCGAAGTGTGCATCGAAAACCAGGGCCTTCAGCGGGGCAGAGGCGTCGCCATCGGGTGGTGGCAGATGGTTGACGATGCCTTCCAGCACATCTCCGATTCCTTCCCCAGTCTTGGCTGAAGTTGGCAAGGCAACGAAAGGATCGAGGCCGAGTTCCGAGTCGATGGCTTCCCGGGCGCGATCAATGTCTGCGCTGGGAAGATCGATTTTGTTGATGACCGGCAGCAGCTCTAGGTCATATTCCAGAGCAAGGTACAGATTGGCGACCGTCTGCGCTTCGACGCCCTGAGTCGCATCAACAACGATCAACGCTCCTTCGCAGGCCATCAGCGACCGACGGACTTCGTGAGAGAAATCCACGTGACCGGGGGTGTCAATAAGGTTCAGTTGATACTCTTCGCCGTCAGAGGCACGGTAACTAAGAGTGATCGTATTGCTCTTGATGGTGATTCCGCGTTCTCGCTCGATGTCCATAGAGTCGAGCATTTGATCGTGGAGCTCGCGCTGGGAGATCCCGCCGCAATGCTGGATCAAACGGTCTGCCAGCGTCGACTTCCCGTGATCGATGTGGGCGATAATGCAGAAGTTTCGGATGTTCTTCATGAAATGCTTTGTAGGAATTTACTACCTGAAATGGGCCAAGCTCGCCGGAAAACGGCTGTTGGCCCGGTGCCTCACCGGCTTGGCCACATTTTAGGCCAGTTCGCAACTTGCAAAAGTGGCAATCGCCCTAAGCACCCTGTGTGCAAATGCCGCAGAAAGCTGAGGATCCGTTGCCCCCAGACAGGATGAAAATTTTCCAATCCAAAGCGTGTTGCCTACTAGACTTCCGTAAAGTCCGGGGAGATAATTGAGACTCAGTCTTAATTAGCTCGCGTTGGTGGTTGCCGCGCGAAGCTTCATCGGAGCTCGAGCTAAGCAGAAGGAACTGGACACTTGAATAACCTGGCTTTGGCAGACGCATCTAACGAGTATGTGTTGTCGTCGATTGCGGGCAATGATGCAAATAGTCGCCTGGTTTTCGTGATGCGAGCTCAGGATGGCGTTGGCACGTTTGTACTAAAGCGACAAACGTACAGCCGAGATGTCGGATGGTTCTCGCAAAGTGAAATCGAGATGTCTCGTGAAGAAATGGTCGCAATGCGATCTGCAAT
This sequence comes from Planctomycetaceae bacterium, assembly GCA_003501565.1. Taxonomy (GTDB): domain Bacteria; phylum Planctomycetota; class Planctomycetia; order Pirellulales; family Pirellulaceae; genus Aureliella. The sequence goes on from DNPC01000368.1 coordinate 10,382, forward strand.
GGGAGCTGACGAAAGTAGGGCCTGCCGCACAACGAAGCGTCGTATGCAGGTCGGACAAGCGACGCTCAAGTTCCCTACCATTGCCGCGTCTTAGGCTCTAGCGTTGCGGCAACAGCAGTGGTGATGCTTAGACTTTGATCTCATCATTGCGATACGCTATGCTGGAAGCCTACGGTCGCCTTGGTCTCCCCAGCGCGACCAGCCTTCCTTCTTGCCCTCCTCGGTTTCCTTCCTGGGCGTAGCGCGATGCAAAGTCACTTTAAGAATCGTTTTCTCGCCAGACGCACGCTATTAAAAGGAATGGGCGTCGGGCTTGCCCTGCCGATGCTCGATGCTATGCGACCGGCCGTCGCAAAGGTTCGAGAGCGTAAGGAATCATCCCCTAAGCGGATGATCGGTATTTGTAACAACCTGGGTTTGCTGCCTGATAAGTTCTTTCCGACTGAGGCTGGCAAAGACTATGCACTGTCACCCTATTTGCAGCTTCTCGAAAAACACCGACAAGACTTTACTGTTTTTAGTGGTGTGTGGCATCCGGACGTTGATGGAGGGCACCCCGCCGACATCTGTTTCTTGACTGCTGCGCCGCATCCGGGAAGCGGCGGATTTCGGAACACGATTTCGCTTGATCAGTTTATTGCGGAACGCATCGGGCATCTAACCCGATTTCCCTCGATGACCCTGGGCGTAAACGTAAAGAAAGGTCTGCGAAGTCTCTCTTGGACGGGGGCCGGTGTTCTGATCCCGTGCGATGAAAGTCCACGGAAAGTCTACGAACAGTTGTTCCTTCGTGGAAGTAAGGCGGAAGTCGACGCACAGTTACAGCGATTGGCAATTGGCCAAAGCATCATGGATGCGGTTGCTGGCCAGACGCAAGACCTTGTTAGGAAACTTGGGCCGGCAGACCGTCAACGCGTTGATCAATATCTGACAGGTGTGCGGGATTTGGAGATTCGGTTGGAATCGGCGCAGGCCTGGGAGAAGGTTCCTAAACCCAAGCCGAAGATTGATGCTCCAGCAGATCCTTCGGATCCGAAAGAGTATATGGACAAGGTGCGGCTGATGTATGACATGTGCCGGGTGGCACTCGAGACCGACTCAACGCGTGCAATCACTCTCATGCTCGACAGCGTGAATTCACCGGCAATCGAACTGAAAGATACCAACGTAACTGATGGCTATCACAACCTCTCCCATCACGGCCAAAATGCGAAGAAGCTCGCGCAGCTTGAAGCAATAGATCGCGGGCATATGCAGTTGCTAAACCAGTTATTTAGCGATTTAAAGGCTACCCAGGAAGGTGATTCGAGCCTACTGGACAACACGTCGATCGTGTACGGTAGCAACCTTGGGGATGCAAATACGCACGTGACTACGAACATGCCAGTAATATTGGCTGGCGGCGGTTTTTCTCACGGGCAGCATCTGGCCTTTGACCGTGTCAACAACTATCCACTGCCGAATCTATTCGTATCCATCCTGCAGCAGATGGGATTACCGGTTGACCGATTCGCTACGTCGACGGGCACTATGCGTGGGCTGCCAATCAGTTAGCTCGTAAAGACTTGCTAACGCCAGCAGAAGTCCACTAACTACCCGGATTCGAATCTGATTCATCGTTGCGGGGGAGCGTTAGCTTAAGGCGTTCGATTTGCTCGGACAGCAGTTCTAATTCTCGCTCCTTTTCGCGGTATTGTTCTTCCAAGCGACGAATGCGTTTTTCTGGCTTGGTGCGCAGCAGTCGATGAATGACTTCGAGAATCATCAGCGCCCGAAAAGCACGCATCGCTACACCACGTAAGCGATACACTCGGACGAGTCGTGAAAGCTGTTGGAGCTTTCCGAGTTTTGCAAGGCGAGTAGCGCGTAGCAAGCTGAACGAACGTAAGAATGACACCAGCGGCAGAATGATGATGATCAGGTCTAGCCAGTGTTTTTTGCAGTAGGCGAACTTCTTCTCTGTCACCGAGACCATCACGATGAACTCAACGGTGAACGCGAACCAAATTAGTCCAGTGCCAAAGTTCATCAGGAAGCGAAGGACTGGATAATCCAGGATGTTGTGTTTTGAACTCGCGAAGTAAAACTGAACGCCAAGTACAGGGAGAATCAAGAGAGCAATAAAGATCATCGGTATGCTGAAGCGTCGTTCTAGCTCAGTTTGTAGCCGATGGTCTACTGCTTTCCAGCCTGCACGTGGGAACCAAATTTGTTCGCGACCATCACCACTATCGGAAACTCGGCGACGGGCACACATTCGCAAAGGAGGTAACACACAACTTAGCCACCACAAGCTACTTGGCTGCAGGCCACCCTTTAGTCGCAAGTACCTGTCCAGCAAACGCTCTGCAATAAAGAAGGGCCACGTGAGAACGAGCACCACTAACAGCGCGTTGCCCCAGCGAAATGCGGCGGCTTCGAACAGCAGTTCTGCCTCAATGATCTCGCTTGATGGATCGGCTGCCTCGATCGCCGCCATGCTCGGGTCGTCGTTGATGATTACTGGGACGTATATCCACAGCACCAGCACACAAGAGAGAATCGCGAGGAAGGCGACCGAGAGATAAAACATCACCGGGTACGTCCACTCGGCTACGCTGAGTGCTTCTTCGTCGTACCGGTGCGAAGACTCGCTCATGAATAAGTCGCTTCGATCAAATGCGGAAGCCGAGTCTGACTCTCAATGACCGTTGTTGGCAGAGCATCCGTCAGCCAACCAGTCGCCCAACATCCACGCGGCTAGGCTCTTGACAAGAAATCGCCCGTGCGAGTGTCAACTTTGATCCGTTCACCTTCCTTGATGTATTCTGGGACTTGGACCGTGATGCCGGTTTCCAAGACAGCAGGCTTAGTACGCGCCGTCGCTGAGTTGCCACGAATCGCGGGATCGCATTGCGATATGTTCAATTCTACCGAAGACGGCAACTGCAACCCAACGCATTCATCTTGATAGATCAGCGCATACGTTCCCTCGAGCTCTTCGGTTAAGTACTTGAGGGGTTCTTCGGCATCTGCCAGCGGCATCGCGTACTGGTTGTAGTCTTCTTCATCCATTAAGTGCACCGAATCTGCATCCTTGTACATCATCTTGACCAACCGTTTACGAAAGTCGGCTTCGGGCAAATTGTCAGTCCCTTTGAGCGTCAGGTCAACTTTCTGCTTGGTCAACAGGTTGCGTGCACGAAACTTGTACAGAGTTGCCGCGCCCCTAGCGCTTGGTGTTTGAACCGTTACGGATTCGATCATGAGCGGCGTTTCGCCATCCACTACGACGGCGCCCGACTTCATCTCTTTGGCAAGCATATTGATTCGTTAAAAGTATCTGGGTTATTGGGGAGCGTGAACATCGAATGCGATGCGGTCATCGTACAATGCCTAGCAGAAATCGCCAGACCGCTTTCCTTCACGACGTTGAAGCCTTCAATTCCTCGGAAGTAGGCTAATGCGGTTGCTCCCAGTTTCGGGCTCGCGAGAGTGCTTTTTGCCATCCAGCTCGCAACTCTTGAACCTGGGAGCGTTTCATTTCGGGGGCGAATTCGCGGTCAACTTCCCACAACTGCTTTAGTTCCGAAGGGTTCTTCCACAGTCCAACGGCCAGCCCACCCAAGTAGGCTGCGCCAAGTGCGGTTGTCTCGAAGACTTTTGGGCGAACGACTGGGCATTGCAATATATCTGCCTGAAATTGCATCAGCGTGTCGTTCATAGCTGCTCCACCATCGACTCGCAATTGCTTAATCCCGAGTCCAGAATCTGCTCGCATGGCATCCAAAACATCGGCTGTCTGATATGCAATGGATTCTAAAGCTGCTCGGGCAATATGGGCAATCGAACTGCCGCGAGTCAGCCCGGCAATTGTGCCGCGGGCATAGCTGTCCCAGTGGGGCGCCCCCAGCCCAGTAAATGCAGGCACCAGAAAGACGCCTCCGCTATCAGTGACTTGCGTCGCCAGCTTTTCAACATCCGCCGATTTCTTGATGACTCCGAGACCATCACGAAGCCATTGGACGACTGCCCCGGCAACAAACACGCTACCTTCGAGTGCGTAAGTGGTTTTGTTGCCAACCTTCCAGCCCATGGTGGAAAGTAGATTGGATTGACTCGGCTTGGGCTCTTTGCCGACATTCATCAGCATAAAGCAACCTGTTCCGTAGGTGTTCTTGACCATTCCCGCTCGCAAGCAGAGTTGTCCGAACAGGGCTGCGTGTTGATCGCCAGCAATTCCCGCAATTGGCACGCTTGTACCCAGGACAGATTTATGTGTCGAAGCGATGATATCGTCGCATGAGTAGATTTGGGGTAACACACGTTTAGGACAATTCAGTGTTTTGGTGAGTTGATCGTCCCATTGTCCATTAGCCAAGTTCATTAGTAACGTGCGCGAGGCGTTGGTAACGTCAGTTGCATGGACCGCTCCCCGCTGAGCCGTTCCCCCGGTGAGTTTCCAGATTAACCAAGAATCGATGGTCCCAAAACACAAGTTTCCCTCTGTCGAACGCTTGCGTGCACCTGGGATGTTGTCCAACAGCCAGGCTAGTTTTGTGCCCGCGAAATAGGCGTCGATCACTAAACCGGTTTTTGCTTGGATGCTCTGTGCGGCCTTGCGGCGTCGCAATGAATCACACTGGGGGGCCGTTCGACGATCTTGCCAAACAATAGCTCGATGTATGGGATCACCAGTGTGGCGATCCCATACCACGACCGTCTCCCGTTGGTTGGTTATGGATATAGCCGCGAGCTCCTCTGCTGAAGTTTTCGCTCGTTTGAGCGCTAGTTTCATGGTTGCAAGCTGAGACTTCCAAATCTCTTCGGGATCATGTTCCACCCACCCCGGCTTAGGAAAGTGCTGCGTGAATTCCTTTTGCGCAATTCCGCGCACCACACCTTCGCCATCAAGCACCAGGCTGCGCGAACTGGTTGTCCCCTGGTCGATCGCTAATACAAAATCGGGCATTCGGAATCCGCCATTATCGCAAAAGAGTTTTGAAAAGAGTCGTCAATAAGAAGGGATTGGTAGAGGAGTTGCGGCATTGCCCAGGAAATCCGGTGGCTATTGGCTCGCATCCATTGCCTGGAAAGCATCTGGCTTCATCCAGGAAAGGTCTGACCAGTATCCGGTGTCGTTGGAGGCGGCTGGTCCTTCGGTTGTGCGTCCATTCACAACTACTTTCGTGGCCAAGGCTGTCAGTCGTGCAACATCGTCTGGAAATTCAGATCCTAAGTCATGTGATTCGCCAAGATCCGCTTCCAAGTCATAGAGTTCAGCACTCGCCTTCTTATGTGGTAGCACTAGTTTCCAACGTCCTAATCGAATCGCGAGTCGCCCGTTGGCAGCATGGTGCATCAGAGGCGCCTGTCGCGGTTTGGGCGAACCGAGTAGTTCGCCGGCAAAACTAACACTATCGCCACCGCCGCTTTCCGGTAGTTGGATGCCCAGCAACTCGGCAATCGTTGCCATGTAATCCGTCTGGCAGACTAGACGCGAGCTCTTGCGTCCGGGCAGCTTTATGCCACCGGGCCAGTGTGCAATGAATGGCACGCGATGTCCTCCCTCGTAGATGCTCCGCTTACCATCTCGAAGCCGTCCGTTGCTCGAGTGCCCAAATTCAGTGGCGCGTTGTTCCCAGGACCTCTCGGGACCATTGTCGCTACTGAAAAGAATGAGGGTATCGTCCATCACGCCTGCCGATTTCAGCGCATTTAGCAGTTGGCCAATTCTGTGATCCGTTTCAATCATGAATTCACCATATCCCCCGCACTCGCCTTGCCCATGAAACTGCGGCAAAGGACAGACCGGATAGTGGGGGCTGGTCAGCGGCAGATACAGAAAAAACGGCTGCTGGGGATTCTGAGTAGTATGGGAATTGACAAAACGGATCGCTTCGTCGGTGAATCTCTCGAGACACTGATTGTCAGTGAAGTCGGGCGCAACTTCCAAAACGGGCGGTTTCAGCTTCGCCTTAACTTGTTTCGGAGTCAATTCGTACGGCGGTTTGATGCGGTAATCAACATGTCTCAGGTTGGGTTTCTTGGCCGTGAATCGTGCCGGGGCGGTGATCGGATACCGCCCGTTAAACCAGGCCAGAACACCATAGTTGAGCGAAGCGGGTACGCCAAAATATCTGTTGAATCCTTTGTCCAGCGGCATGTCGCGAGTCGGCTGACTCCAATCTCGAGTGGCTGCATTTTCGCCTGGGAAATCCATTCCAAGATGCCATTTGCCGACCATTGCAGTCTCATAACCCGCGTCTCGAAGCATCGTAGCGAGCGTAGGGCAGTGATCCGGAATTAGGCAGGGGTGTTCAGCACCTAGCACACCGCGTTTCAACGAAGTGCGCCAACAATACCGACCGGTCAGCAAGGCATATCGGCTGGGAGTGCAAACGGCGTCAGCAGAGTGCCCATCGGTGAATACAATGCCACCAGCGGCCAATGAATCGATGTTGGGAGTTGAGAATTTGGCATTGGGATTGTAACAACCTGCATCACCGTACCCTTGGTCATCGGTGTAAATGATCACGATATTGGGCCGCGATGCCCGCTGCGATTCGGAGGCGTACAGTGGCGAGAAGACACAGAGCAAGATTGCAGAGATGAGATGCGCCGGTACGCGATTAACTCGAGGGGCGCGGAAGGGTTGCCTACGGTTCATCGGCATTGACCAATTTCAGTGGTGGAGACGCGGACTCGCGTAGCGAGAGATTGGACGCGGAACTAATCATTTAGCCGGGCATGCTAGCAAAAAAGCTGGGTGCAATGTGAGTGATTTGGAAGAGGGCTGATACTTTCGTCTGGATCGACGTTGGGAACTTGAGAGAGGTGGGCTAAACTAGAGATCTACCTACAAAAAATTTGCATACAAGCAATGCTAGCACGTGCAGTTGGTTGACGTCCAAGGAGGATGGTCCCTACTGAGCAGCAAGTGCTGGAAGGCTGTTCATGGAGGAGCAGGCAGATGGGACGAATCGCAAGCGATATTTCTGGTGTATATCTGATAGAGCACTGGTGGGGTGCACATTTAGAACCAACTCGCAATTCGAGTGGGGCTTCCAGCGATTTTTCCGACTGGATGCGCACGGCAATTCGAGCCAAACATGGCGAAACCAGCCCGTTACGAATAGTTGCGTCGAGCGATGAGGGGGCGCTTGGAAGGGGTTCGCTACGCTGTGTAACGGGAAAGGCTGTGGCGATGGTGACAGATTGTCGACCTGACAGGTCCACCTTCGGCAAGACGGTTGCTTTCGAAATGGTGGCCGATCGCTCTCGTACGCTCGTTGTGCCTGATGGCGTTGCGATCGGATGGCAAGCTTTAAGTTCAGGCACGCGGATGGAGGTAGGCTATTCTGCTGGCAGCCAGTGGTGCCTCGATCCCCATGATGAGGAGCTCATTGACCTGTGGCCCGTGGCTCCTATCTGCATGCCAATCAACGATCTTGCGATCACAAATCTAGACGAGATCGAAGCGGGGGACTATCGGCGTGAACGCTTTACGGAAGAATCTTTGAAGCCTGTTGGTATGCAAGTCGAGGAACCTGTGTTTCGGGAAAACCGATCGCATGGGGCCGGAAATCGAGGACTTGCAAACGCGGGTTCTAGCCTGCGTACAGAATCGAAGGGCGGCTATACGGAAGCCAAGAATTCGCACAGTAAACGGCCAACGATTCTTGTCGTTGGGAGTACTGGGCAGTTGGGGCACGATCTGTATCGACAGCTTCGCAGCATCGGAACTGTCATCGGTGCTTGCCGCAGACCGCGTCGTGATGGTGCGGTGCCGGTTGGCACTCAGGTGGACGTAGCGCGGCCGGCTAGTATCCGCGAAGCCATTCGGAGAACGCAGCCGCAGTTGATTGTCAACGCGACGGGCCTCACTGGGTTGGAACGTTGTCAATCGGAATCACGCCGAGCGCAGGCAATCAATGCGCGAGCTCCCGCTATCATGGCCGAGGAGGCTAAGAAAATTGGTGCGGCAATGATTCACTTTTGCACTGACAAGGTGTTCGACGGGCAGGGTGAACGACCTTTCCGCGAAAATGACACACCACGGCCGCTGAACCAGTACGGCCTAACAAAACTGCGGGGAACGCAAGCAGTGATGGGGGCAGACATTGGGCACATGGTTATTCGGACCGGGTGGCTCTATTCAACGCACGGCTCCAATTACGTCCAAAGCCTGGTAGATTTGATTACTTACCGACGTTCGCTGCGGATGGCGAACGATTACTTTGGAACTCCTACCAGCACGCATTGGATCGCTAGCACGCTTAGTGATCTGCTTAGCAGCGCAAGGGGAGATCTGAATGGTTGGTTCGAGCAGTGGGGCGGGCTGTACAACATGGCGATGCTGGGTTACGCGAGTCGACTGGAGGTCGCTGATCACATCGTGGCCAGTTGCAAGCAATTTTCGGTGCCAGTCGTCCTCGAGAAACTTCATTCTGCCTCGGTCGAAGAGCTCTCACCCAACGTACCGTGTTCAAAGAATTGCCGACTGGATGCGACGCGTTTCACCTCCCGCTTTGAAGTCCAGCTACCGACGTGGCGCGAGGAATTGAATCGGCAGCTCGCCGCGATGTTGGGCCTAAACGAGTCCCGCCTTCTGTCAATTGCTTGATTTGGAAGATGGCGCATCGTCCTTCTTGTTGGGTGTAGCTTGTGGCTCTTCCACGATGCGCAGCCATGCCCTGAAGTTCGCTGTCTGTTCGTCTGATGGATTGGCGAGCTTCTTGAGAGCCCATGACGTGGGGGAGCGACGCTTGATTGGTAATTCGATTTCCAGCAATTTACCGCGTCGGCTGATTAGCAATGTTGCGTAAGAGTCTTTGTTGAAGGGCTCCAATCGCGACGTCAGACTGTCTCCGATTCGATAAGAATTCAGTGCGATGAGTTCATCGTCAACATTCACTCCGGCTTCGAATCCCGGACTGCCCTCGGTAATCGACGAAACAACCGTCCGACCGTCTTCGGTTCTGGTACCAATCCCCGTCCATAGAGGGCCGGTAGGTTTGGTTGGAGTCTCGGGTGCTACTCCTTGTGTATCAGCGGTGACACCTTTGCCGTTGGCATCTTTGCTGTTGGCCGCTGCTGCGTCAGGGGCGGGCTTTTCGCCAGCTTCCCCACTGCCACCAGCTTCCGCACTGTCACCTGTCGTCGCAGTTGGGTCTGGCGCATCGCCAATCCGTAGGCCTAGCCACTCCATGGCGTGGTTGTACTTGAGTTCGTTCGTCGAAAAGATGGCGTCCTCAAACCAGTCAGAGAGATCTTCACCAGCTAGCTTGTTTGCTTCGGCCAGTACATCTGCGTTGGTGTACCCTTGTTTGCCAGCAAATTCGTCGTACAGCGACCGCATCAGATCATCGAGCGATTTATCACCATCCGTCCTCCGGCGAATCTCCATGTCCAGCAAGAAAGCGACCACAGCTCCCTTGGTATAGTAGCTGATCGTGGTGTTTCGGCTGTTTTCGTTCGTTCGATAGTACTTGATCCACGCGTCAAAGGATGAATCAGCTAAGGATTGCCGCAATCGCCCCTCAGTCGTTTGAAGGGAGGTGATTTGACGTGATAGTGCGGACAAGTATTCCTTGGGGGACGTTAGGCCAGCCCGCACAAGGGCCAGATCATCGTAGTAACTGGTGACACCCTCAGCTACCCAAAGCTCTTCGAAATAGTTTTCGTTTTCGTAGTCGTATTCAGCCAAAGATCTGGGCCGAAGTCGACGGATGTTCCAAGTGTGAAAAAATTCGTGGCTAACCAAACCTAGCCAGCGTTGGTAGCGCCGTTTGTCTCGAAAGCTCCATCGGCTTGAAAGCATCAACGTCGAATTGTCGTGTTCAAGTCCGCCGCCGCTTTCGGCGATTACGTTTAAGAAGTGGTACTGAGCGTAGGGGACGAGTCCCCACATGCGTTGGTGTTCGGCTACGACCTTCGATACGTC
>DNPC01000352.1 GCA_003501565.1 Planctomycetaceae bacterium
CGATGGACGCCGACGATCTGGTCGACTCTGGGTTGGACGATCTACACGGTCGGCGGAGCGTCCGCGATCACGTCAAGCAGCTTCGCAAGGAACGGAGCGAGCCGAAAAAGCGAACTGAAGAATGCCGGAAGTGCTACGGCCAGGGCCAAGTGCCAGATGACAAGTTTTGTGGATCGGCCAAACCCTGCCCCGAGTGCGAGGGAACAGGCAAGCAAGAGTTTGACTTGCCGGAGACGTCCTGTCTGCGACGGCGAGTTGTTGCCGATCCTGCCCGGTGATGTGGACTACATCGCGCCGGACTCGGAGTAAGTGACTGTCGGACGGCCTGCGAATCTTCGGCATTCAGTTTTGAGAGTACGCCGTCCCGCAGAGCTCGGACCGCCAGTCCGCGCTTGGTCTATTCTCGTTCCATGCGCCGGCACTCGACGAGTCAAGCGACGTTAGGTACTGTCTCGCAACCCAGTTTTTATGAGTCTCCGTAGTGCTGCCAGCAGTACGAAAGTCAGGTAACTGCATGGTAGCTTGTCGTATCGAGTTGCCACTCGCCGTGACTCTTTCAGCCAGCCGATTGTACGTTCCACGATGTTCCGTCTCTTGTAGGCGCGGGAATCAAAATCGGGTTGAGCGGGCTCGTTCGACCGAGTGGGAATGACAGGAGTGATTGCTCGTTCACTCAGAAGCGATCGAATCGTAGAGGAACTGTATCCCTTGTCACCTGCGATTTGGTTCGGACGGTTTGCCCGTCTGGAAAGGTTCAGACGGCAGTTTGCCAGCAGGCACTCAACCTCGGTTGATTCGTGAGACTGTCCAGGGCTGACGCTCATCGAAAGCAGATGCCCGTTTCCGTCTGTGAGAACATGCAGCTTGGTTGAATGGCCACCGCGAGAACGACCAAGTGCCGTCATTTCATCGTTTTCATCGCATTGCTCGATCATTCCTGACGCGCAACGATGAGCGCGAACAACGGTACCGTCGATGCACCAGAGATCGTTTTCAAGTCTTTGCAGTTGCTTTGCCCTTTGAAGAATGCGGTCGTAGATTTGATTCCAGAGCCCTTCGTTGATCCAACGCCGAAAGCGGTTGTAGACCGTTTGCCATTTCCCGTATTCCGATGTCAGATCTCTCCACGGGCTTCCTGTCTTGAGAATCCAAAGGATTCCATTGATGACGCGGCGATGGTCGGCCAAGGGACGCCCACCGCGACGCGACTGCCTCGCCGGAAGGAAACGTCGGATTGCATTTCATTCCCAGTCTGTGAGATCATGACGTGACATTTGGCTTCCTTGTTTGAGTCACTTTGGTCGGTAACTCGACAAGGTTGCCAAATGTGCTTTTTCCTATGAAAGGCCAGTTACGAGACAGTGCCTAACCAAACTGCTCAACAGTCCATTCGCCGCGACGATACCGCAAGACCGCAAAGGACTCCTCTGGAAGATCGCCTTCGATGCTACCTATCTCGGCGAGTGTTCCTTCGGGGTCGTGCTTGAAAATGACCTCGCACCGTGCTGTCAAAAACCGATCCAATTCGTCAGGAAGATTGATCGATTCACCCATCGGCTCGCTCGTAAAAAAGTACTCCAGATAGTGCCACAGAGTGTCGCCGGCGGGATGGAAAGAATGCAGGCGTACACCAAAATGCGTTTGGAAAGCGAAGACTGCTTGATCCAGTTCTTCTTCGGCCCTAAATCCATGCAGACGTCGCAACGCACGATAAACAGGATCCCCGAAACTTAGCGTATTCGCTCTCAGCAGAGTGAAGGACAAAGACTCCTCTCCGTGCCTTGCCAGTAATTCACACATAAGAATGAGATCGGCTTCCGTACCTTCCTCGGTGGATAAACGTGAATCAAGGCGTTCGATAGCTGCGGCGTCCGCGCTGCAAAGGCTGCGAATCCTCTCCATGTCGACGTCGGCAATGGTTGCCGCTTGGATCTCTTTACGATTATCGGTCACGTTGCCAAATCCAATCATTACTCGGCAAATATACGGTGCGTACGATCGTCCCCGGTGATGGGCCTCCCATCGTTATCCAGGTAGCTTTTCGCATTACGATTAGCTCCATCCGGCTCAAACTTGCTCCAGTGCTGTGGTGTACCTATTCCCTTGCTGTTTTCTCACTGGTCAGGAACATATCTCGCCCTCACGTTCCCATGCTCGTCTATAAAGTCACACACAGGGATCGGCACCAGTTCCGACTTGTTCGCTCTTCCAGATGAGATACTCTCTTCGTGCCAGGATTCGAATGCAGAAAAATCACCGGGAATCAACCGGGGCGTACTTCGCGGTTTCGAGGACTCTGCTCGCGATCTTCATGATCATGGCGGGCACGATGCACTTCGTGAATCCCGATTTCTTCCTGAAGATCATGCCGCCCTATCTTCCGCTTCATCAAGAATTGGTGCTGGCCAGTGGCGTATGTGAGATTCTGCTGGGAGTCCTGCTATTGGTTCCGCGATATTCGCACTTGGCCGCGTGGGGGATCATTGCGCTTTTGATTGCCGTATTTCCTGCGAACATTTATCTCTACCGGCATCAAGAGATACTTCCGGCGTCGCCAATCCTCCACTTACTTCGACTACCACTGCAGGGAGTATTCATTCTGTGGGCTTATTGGCATACAAAGGGCAGAAAGCAAGTCAGCTAGGTGAAGCCGCAATTCTAGACGAGGCCGAGCTGGGATAGGCTGACGATCTGCACCCGTTCAAGGAATGTGTCTCCGATTCTCAAGTTCCGAAACGCGAAGACGCTTCGCCTCGTCTGACTTCATCCACCCAAACTGTTGCTTCCAACGCTGCCAGGTCGATTTCGTGATCTCAAGCTTCTGGAGCAAGTCAGCTTTCGATTTGCATGCATTCACCTTCTTGCAGTAACTTCATGATCTGCTCTAAACGTCTCTGCTCGACATTGTTTCGATGAGCGAGTTCTACTTCTTTTTTTCAAGGCATCGTAATACGTCGTGCAGTCGTCCTCCGTCCTGGGTATCGAACGCTGATGGTTCTTGCAAATCATTTAGTAACGATTGTGTCTCGGCAGATAGCTTTTCAAACTGCGGAGGTCCGATCGGTACGAGTGTATGAACAAGCTTGTTTCGCTCTTTGGCGAACATGCAAATGCGCTTCCGAAGATCGTCACGTAACAGCTTGGCCTGATTCGCCCGCTGCACCAAACCGACCCCATCAACAATGAAACGGTGAGTGAGTATCTCTGAAATACATTTCTCGGCATCCACGACGGTGGCGAGTTGTTGCTCGAGCAGTTTGTTGCGAGCATCCGGGGCCAACCGATCTCCCGGGCTGACCCATGCAGCAACGACTGACGCAGCTTTTTCAAACTCGGGCAAATTATCGGTCCTTAGGAAGGCATATTCATGGACCAGTTGGTTGCGGATCGTTGCAACGAACCGAGCCTGTTTAGCTACCGATTCTGGAATGGCTGATGCCTCCATGAGTTCGTCGATAAGATCGTGAATTCCTGCAGACTCCGAAGCGACGCGGGGCGCGAGGCGAAGTTCAAGCTCGTTCGTTATGCTGAGAACGAACCGCAGTTGATGCCCATCTGTTCGTTTGCCAATGCGGTTCGACGCGAAACTCCGTTTTGGGATTTGATCGATGGCAAGTTCACAAAGACGCGATCGCTCACGACATATAACTCTTATCAATTCAGGCATCTCGGCGGATGCCTTGATCAGCTGTTCTCGGAGTTGAGGGTTTGAAAGCGTAGCCCAGGAGCCATACCGATATGCATCTCTCCAAGAGACCCAGCCCACCCAGAGTACAATAGGTATGTATACGATGATGGCTGCGACGAGAAACGCGAAAAGCAGACGCATTGCGAAGTTCGCAATAGGGTGATCGTCAAAGTCATAGCCAAATATGGCGTTCGTCCAAGTCTTTGGTGACTCCCAGATGTCAACCCGATGAACTCCGTACGCAATCGGAATCGCAATTGGATATAAGATCCAGCCCAACAGAGGCTTGTTGGTGATCGAAGAAAACTCGTTCTCGAAGCACTCAAAAAACGCCTGCCGTCGATCCGCTGGTTCGGTGCAGTCCGTGATCAAATAGCTGTCGTTCAAGAAACTCCAAAGCAGATCAAACTCAGCAAATGTAGTTTTTCCGTCTCGAGCCTTTCTCAGTACTGATTGAAATTCGGGAGAGCGGTACTGACGGAGTACTTTCTCCTCTTCATTGCTCGAACCACTTGTTCTAAGCACGGCATACCTCAGGGGACTGAAGACTTTTGAGCACGCCGGCTAACTGGATCGCGGCTTGG
>DNPC01000256.1:0-2287 GCA_003501565.1 Planctomycetaceae bacterium
CAGGATTTCGGTGCCGATGCGCTATTCTTGGTGATCAACCCCGAGTTGGCTCAACCAATCCCACTCGACCAAACGCGTTTGGCTCAAGAACCCAAAATTGGTCTGCGCGTCGCCCCCGGTGTTACCCTTGCACCCGAACTGCAGGGCTCCCCCGTAGTCAACTCCTCTACCGGCAAGCTTTACGGTCAGCTCACTCGCGGCAAAAAGAATTGGTACGTCACCAACATCAAGTAGCTGCAAAGGCACGCGAGTCGTCACGCCAACAAAAAAGCTCCCAATCAAACGAATTGACAGGGAGCTTGTGGTTGCCAAGGGCAAGGTTTTATAGCGTATCGTTCCGATCGCTAGCCGACTGCAACGCGGCTGAAGGCGACGATTTCAGCATCGTCATGGAAATCCTTTACGACCTGTTCGACGGTCTTTGTGTCATCCATCGCAAAGAACTGGTTGAGCAGGCACCGCTCTTGGTCCAGTAATGTGTTATCTGCAACGAATCGCTCGAGCTTACCTGGTACGATGCGGTCCCAAATCTTTTCAGGTTTGCCTTCCGCCTTTAATTCTTCCTTGATCTGCGTTTCAGCGGCAGACATTACTTCGGGAGTTAGCTGCAACCGACTGACAAACTGAGGAACGGTCTTGAGCGTCTTGCCAAGGCGTTGACGGTCTTCGTTTTCGACCTTGATTTGTCCCTGCAGCGAAACGGTTTCTTTTTCTACCAATTCGTTGTCAAACTCACTGAAATGCAAGATCGATGGGTTCATGGCAGCGATGTGCATCGCAACACCGCGGAACAGTTGGTCTGCCCCATCCTTGCCACCGTCCTTGTAAGACAGCAGTACACCAATTTTCGATCCGGCATGAATGTACGAAGTCAGGTTGTCACCGGTGATCAGCGAGTAGCTGCTAACCTCGATTTTCTCACCGATCTTTCCGGTATTTTCAACTAGCTTCTCGGCGACTGTCTGACCGTCCAGCTCCATTGCGGTGACTTCCTCAGCCGTCTTGCATCCCGCCTTCAGGGCCGCGGTCGCGATCTGATTCGCAAGTTCGATGAAGCTTTCGTTTTTGGCAACGAAGTCGGTTTCGCAGCTGAGTGCCATTACGACGCCAGTCGTTCCGGCATCGTCCGTGGCCGTTACCACGACGCCTTCGGTCGCATCACGATCAGCTCGTTTTGCTGCAACTTTTTGGCCCTTCTTACGCAGGTAATCCAAAGCACCTTCGTAGTCACCATCGGACTCTTGCAGGGCTTTCTTGCAGTCCATCAGGCCCGCGCCAGTTTGCTTACGAAGTTCAGCTACATCTTTGGCTGAAATAGACATTTGTCTTCCTTCTTGACTCTAAAAGATGGTTTTCGTTTCGCGACATATTCAGCGACCTGAATGCCCGCTAACTTGGGTTCGGCCGCACGGTATCTGTATTTTCAAGATCGCAGATCAGGAGTTTTATTCTCAAGATCGAAGATCAGTTATTGATAGGATCGGAGATCGAGGCGGTACTCCGTGCGCCTGGATGAATCACGGCGAAGTGGCGCGTAGGAGCAAGAACTCGTACGAAACCAGAAGCGTATCTGGCACTCGGGAGTTGATGGGGCCACCGGTCGAGCGTGCTTTTGGCGACGCTCAACCAGCCGAAACGTCCGACGCAACGTTTTGTCTTAGCCTTCGGCCGCTACCGGTTCCGGCGCCGAGTCGTCCTTCTTTTGACGCTCGGGATTCTCAGCCTTGCCAGCGATGATCGCATCAGAAAGCTGGGACAGAAGCAGTTCGATGGAGCGAATACCATCATCGTTGCCGGGAATTGGCAAATCGATTTGTTCTGGATCGGAATCGGTATCGATCAAGGCAACGGTGGTGATGCCCAGGCTTCGAGCTTCGCGGATCGCGTTGCGTTCCTTGGTCGGGTCAACGATCACCAAGCATTCGGGCATGCGGTTCATCGAACGCAGGCCGTTCAGGTTGCGGTAGATCTTGCGATACTCACGATTGAGAGCCGACTGCATCTTCTTCGAATAGGTGTTGATTTCGTCTCCGCTGCGAATCGCTTCAAGCTCTTCCAGCCTTCCCAGTCGATTACGAATTGTTCGGAAGTTGGTCAGAGCACCACCGAGCCAACGTTCGGAAACAAATGGCATTCCGCAGCGTTCGGCCTCTTCCTGTACCGTGTCGCTCGCCTGTCGCTTCGTTCCCACGAAAAGAACTAGAGAGCCGCCAGCGGCTACTTGGCTGAGGTATTTCTTGGCTCTTAGTAGGCCGCGGAGAGTCTCGCGGATGTCAAGAATGTGGAT
>DNPC01000256.1:2329-19588 GCA_003501565.1 Planctomycetaceae bacterium
GAATGTGGATCGAGTTCTTTTTGCCGTAAATGTACGGCTTCATCTTCGGGTTCCATCGGCTCACCCGGTGGCCGTAGTGGACGCCCGCGTCGATCAACTGTTTGACGAATTCGTTATTCATGCGTTCCTTTCATGCCAACCTCAGCCATGCTGGACATCAGCACAGGCTTGTTCAATGACAAGCCTTCGGCGGTCGAAGAGGCGACTAAATGGGAGTAAATGAGCAATTTGCGGCGTGGAATTCAGCCGAAATTGCGAAAACTAAGGTTCAAAGGATAACGCTGCCAGCTCTGTCTGGCAACGCGAAATCAGCAATATCCGTTGCTCTTCTACCGGCAGGACTCAAGTACACTCGCACTTCAGCCACCCCCGACAGGAGGGCGTTCCCCTCATCGCCCGCGGTCTTGGTCAACCTCGCTACGGTCGGCTGCGTGAGCGCGGGTCGGCGAAGCTAGCAATAGCTCACTTTCGACCCTGCACGGCCTCGACTGCCAGCTAGCCCAGGTTATCGACTTTTCTCAGTTCGCCGATTATCTCAGTTGACCGAAATACGGCATATCTTTACGCTTAGCCACGATTCGATAAGCTGCCTGTTAAACCCCTCGGAGCGAACAGGTTACGTCGACGGACGGCCCCTGGGCAGCAGCTCGCAATTGACGGCACTCGCCCCCTTTGCCAGGGACTGGTCTGTGAGTTGCTCAGCGAATGGCCAAACCATCAGTGCCTGTCATCCTGACACTTGGTCGACCGGCCGCTAGGTGGCACCCGCAAGGCAATTCGTTTGTCTTGGACGGAAGAAATAGCCGCTACGCACGAAAACTATAGACACGCTGCCCTAATTGGGCTGCCACCAACCCAGATATACTACTGCCGGCCAGGAAGCTGTCCTATTCAGCATTCCATCGCACTACCGCCGCCAGAAATCCTTGCAGAGCAAGTCATATGCAAATTTTGGAACGCGTTTGGGAAAACACTGGACTTGTCTTCTCGAATCTCCTTCAGGGCGTCGAACGTGGTGTTACATCGCTGTTCGGGTCGTCCAATGCGCGCCAAGTTAAACGCTTTGAAGCAATCGTCGCTCAGATCAATCAGCTTGAGCCGACGCTTGAAAAGCTAACCGACGAAGAGTTGCGTGGAAAGACTGCGGAGTTCCAGCAACGGATCCGAGACGGCCAGACCTTTGACGACATCCTGGTTGAGGCATTCGCGGTCTGCCGCGAAGGTGGCAAGCGATTTCTGAATATGCGCCACTACGATGTGCAGTTGATCGGCGGCATTGTACTGCACAATGGCATGATTGCTGAGATGGTGACCGGTGAAGGCAAGACGCTCGTCGCCACGCTACCGGCGTATCTAAATGCTCTAGCTGGCCGAGGTTGTCACGTCGTGACCGTGAACGACTACCTGGCCCGTCGTGACATGGAATGGATGGCACCGCTTTACATGGGGTTAGGCCTGTCTGTAGGAGCGATCCAAGGCGGTATCAGCAACGACGAACGTCAGGCTGCGTACGCCAAAGACATTACGTATGCGACCAATAACGAGCTTGGTTTCGATTACTTGCGCGACAACATGCGTTTGGCAGCCCGCAATGACGATCGCTTTGACAAGCCGTTGCAGCAAGTCCAAGGGCCTCTCGCATACGCGATCATTGACGAGGTCGACAATATCCTGATCGACGAAGCTCGAACACCGCTGATCATCTCTGGTCCTGCTCACCAGGATGTATCGAAGTACAAGGACGCCGATCGTGTTGCTCGCGGGCTTAAGAAAGATGAACATTTCACCGTCAACGAAAAAGACCACACGGTCAACCTCACCGACGAAGGTGTGAGAGCGGCAGAAAAGCTGGCGGGTGTAGAGAGCTTCTACACCGCGGGCAATATGGAATGGCCGCACATGATCGACAATGCTTTGAAAGCTCACTACCTGTACAAGAAAGACGTGAGCTACGTCGTAAAAGACGGACAGATCATCATTGTCGATGACTTTACCGGACGCCTCATGGAAGGCCGACAGTGGAGTGACGGATTGCACCAAGCGGTCGAATCCAAAGAAGGGGTTCGAATCAAGGAAGAGACTCAAACGCTCGCCACGATCACTCTCCAGAACTTCTTCAAGCTGTACGACAAGATTTCGGGCATGACCGGTACGGCGATGACCGAAGCCAACGAGTTCTGGAAGATCTACAAGCTAGACGTCATCGCGATCCCAACCAACCGTGGGCTGCAGCGAATCGAATTCGCAGACACGATTTTTCTAACTGAGAATGAAAAGTTCGTGGCGGTTGCCGAAGACGTGGAACGGACCACGAAACTCGATGTCGTGTCGACCAAAGATGACGAAGAGTACCTCGGTGAAATCACCAAAGAAGACGACGAGCAACTAACAATCAAGCTCAAAGGCACGCGCGAAACCAAGCAGATTTCCAAATCAGATATCGAGGAAATCAACCGGCGCGGGCGCCCGGTGTTGATCGGCACCGTTTCGATTGAGAAGAGTGAACAGCTCGGACAGCTGCTGGAAAAACGAGGAATCCCACACCAGGTTCTCAACGCCAAACATCACCAACGTGAGGCGGAGATCGTCTCGCAAGCCGGACGCGTCGGCGCAGTCACAATCGCCACCAACATGGCCGGCCGTGGTACCGACATCATCTTGGGCGGTAACCCCGAAACGATGGCTTGGGCACAGCTTCAGTCCAAGTATCCGACACGCCTGGATGTCCCACAGCAAGAGTGGGAAACGCTCGTTGGAGAAATTGACCAGCGAGAGCAAATGAGTGAAGCTGGCAAAATGGTCCGTGATATCGGTGGCCTGTATGTCATCGGCACCGAGCGCCATGAATCTCGGCGTATTGACCTGCAGCTGCGTGGTCGGTGCGGCCGTCAAGGCGATCCCGGTAGCAGTCGGTTCTATCTATCACTCGAAGACGACTTGATGCGGATCTTTGCTGGCGATTGGGTCCGCGGGATGATGAGCAAGCTCGGTATGGGTGAAGGCGAAGCAATCGAGAACGCTTTTGTGAGCCGGAGAATCACGGCCGCTCAGAAGAAGGTTGAAGAACGCAACTTTGAAATCCGCAAAAACCTCCTCGAGTACGACGAGGTAATGGATCAGCAGCGGAAACGCGTCTATAGCTATCGGCAACAGATTCTTGATGGTGTTAGCTGTCGCGAAATGGTGCTCGAACAGATCCATCAGCAGATAGAACACTACGTCAGTATGTATACCGACCCAATGTTCGGCGCAGAAGCGTACACCAAGTTTGTTAGCAAGAAACTCTCCTGCGAATTGGAAGCTCGCGACTTCCGAAACTTGGATCCCGGCACCGCGGCAGCTTACGCGATCGACGCCGGCGAGCGGTCCGCAGAAACGCAAATTGTTGATAAGGTCGAGGAAAACCTGCCAGCCGATGAAGACCAGGAAGATTGGAACTGGAACGCATTGTCAAAGTGGCTCAACACGCGCTACGGGACAAACTACAGTGTCAACGATCTCAAACGGATCCCTCGTGAGGAAATCGACGAGAAACTGATCGAGCGTGTCTTCAAACAAATCGGTGAAACAGACCTGAGCGAGGGCGACGCGTTACTGCACGCCGACTACGGGTTGCAGATGCTCGCTGGCTGGATGAAGAACAAATTCGGCATCGAAGTAGCCATCGAAGATTTGCGGTCGCGAGAGGCTCCCGATATCCAACACGAGCTAATTACAGCGGCCGAGGAAGGGTACCAGCAAAAGGAATGCGAATTCCCCGTAATCGCCGCCCTCACACGATTCGGACGGGTCAGCCAGGATCGATTCGAGCTTGATCAGGAGGGTCTGCTAGCTTGGGCTCGCTCGCGATTCGACCGAGATATCTCCGAAGATGAACTGCAGGTCAAGACGCTAGCGGACGTCCGCACGAAGCTGATTGAGATCAGCCGCGCACACTACCAACGCGGCCTGGAAGCCCACGAAAAGGGCGTTCAGCATGTCAATGAGTTCTTCGGCTCTGCGGAAGCAGATACCGCTGCGAAATATATAGCCGGTAACAACGGCGCGCTCGATTCGCTCAGCGAGTGGTTTGATAACTCTTTATCACACAAAGTTTCTCCTGAGAATGTTGGAGAACTCGATCAATCGAACATGCTTCGGCAGGTTCGTCAGGCAGTCGATGATCGTTACAACCGCGAAATCAGACGCATGGAGCGACAAGTGTTGCTGAACATCGTCGACGGTTCATGGAAAGATCACTTGCTGGCCATGGACCACCTTCGCAGTGCGATTAGCCTTAAGAGCTATGCCCAGATGGACCCGAAGGTCGAGTACAAACGCGAAGGGATGCGAATGTACGGCGACATGTGGTTCTCGATCGGTGAGAAGATGACCGACCTCATTTTCCGGATGGAAGCCTTAGACGAAGGTTTTATCGCAAGTACTTGGCAAGAAACAAGCGCCGAGCACGAGGCACCACCGGCAGTTTCCGAACAGCAGCTGGAGGACCTGAAGGCGGCTGATCAGGCAGGTGCACCCGAAAGAAAGCCCGAGCCAATCCGCAACATAGACCAAAAGGTTGGCCGGAATGATCCGTGCCCATGCGGTAGTGGTAAAAAGTACAAAGCTTGCTGCGGACGACGGTAGCATTGGAGGCAAACCACAGCTCGTCTGCTCGATGAAGAGCGCGACTGGCAGCCTCCACTGCAGCAGATGCAGCCCGACAAACCAACTTGGCAGGAGGCCGAGTAATGGCGATATGGATCCGCGACGTAGCCTACTTGTTCGCTTTCTGCCTACTAGGCCCCTGGCTGCTAATCAAGACTTTGCGGCGGAGAGCTAGTGCCAATGCTGATTCTCTGGCTAGCCCACATCCGCCACGCAAACGGTGGCTGGATCGTTTTTGGGGGCTATGCAATGCCCATCTCCCACAGCCTCGAAAAGACGCCAGCAAAACAATCTGGTTGCATGGCGTAAGTGTTGGCGAAGTCCAGTTACTCGCTCCGATCGCCGAGCAATTGCGAACGCGATACCCGGGCTGTCAAATTGCAGTCTCGACAACAACCGCCACGGGCATGCAGGTTGCACGCCGTCGGTTTAAGCCTGACATCCTGTTGTTTTACTTCCCACTCGACTTCTCATGGGCCGTCAAACGTACACTCAAGACGCTACAGCCTGATCTGATCATATTGGGGGAGCTCGAACTTTGGCCGAACCTGCTGGCCATGTGCAATGCAGCGGACATTCCCGTGGTCATCGCCAACGGCCGGCTAAGCGAACGAAGTTTTAAGGGTTATCAGCGAGTTCGATCAACTCTGCGTGGAGTTTTCTCCGGCCTGTCAGCTGTTGCGGCCCAAACCGAAACTTACGCTGGGCGGTTTATCGAGTGCGGGGTGCCCGAGGAAGCGGTCACTGTGACCGGTTCGATAAAATTCGACAACGCGGAAACGAATCGCTATCACGAACGGGCGGAACAGTTTCGCCGCTCACTCGGGATTACATCAGAGAACCAGATCGTTGTTGCAGGTAGTACACAAGTAGAAGAGGAACAAGCGATACTCTCGGCGTACTCTGAACTCAAAACTCGACGTACAAAGGCCTCAGCAACAGATAGCCGAATGCCGAAGCTGATCATCGTGCCGCGACATCCAGAACGGTTCGATGGCGTTTGGCAGGCTGTGCAAAGTGCGGCGGAAAACTTAGACGTCAAGAGTCTCCGGCGTAGCGAGTTGAATTTCGACAAAACGCAAATTCAATCCGCAGGACATGTGCAATCTAAGCCGGAACAATCCCAGCTAGCACAATCCCAGCCAGCACGGTCAATAGATTGGGACATCTTGTTGGTAGACTCACTCGGCGAGCTCTCGTCCTGGTGGGCACTTGCAGACGTTGCACTTGTTGGCGGAACCTTCGGGTCTCGAGGTGGCCAAAACATGATCGAACCAGCTGCTTACGGATGCGATGTGGTGTTCGGCCCTCGCACAGAGAACTTTCGCGATGTCGCCAATTTGCTGCTCGAGCACGATGCGGCCACGCGTTTGGAGGATGTTGGCCAAGTGACCAACTTCCTCGTCGACGCTTTTGCGTGTGATTCCGTCTTTCAATCACCCGGACGACAGCGCGGGGGGAGAGCTGCTAAATTAGTGCAGCAACAACGAGGCGCGCTCGAGCGAACGCTCGAAATTGTCGATCAGTGCCTCAGCCATTCGACTCATGCACCTGGCAGGAAAGCCGCCTGAACGGAAACCGTGATCGCTGAGCAGGTCAACAGCGCAGGGCCTGTGCCGCCAAACTCATTCATGTTGCCCCAGTCACGACGCAGCATGACAGACCACTTGAAGCCTGGGCAATTAGTACTCGTTCCCAGTTGCCTCTGCTGACTCGGGCATCTCAGACTCGCCGCCACTTGCGACCTGCCGTATCGTTCGATTGTTGACCTCGTCGAGCAGTTTCTGCATGCATTCTTCGATAGGAATCGCTCCCAAGTTCCCATCAATGCGATCACGCAAGGCGATCGCACCTGCCTCGGCTTCCTTCGGTCCGACTACGGCCATGTAGGGGATCAAGTCAAGTTGTGCATCACGAATCTTTGCTTGAACTTTCGCGCCACGCAGGTCGCAGGATACGCGTAGGCCTGCTGCAGTCATCTTGCGTTCTAGTTCCAACGCAAAGTCATTCGTTTTTTCGCTGAGCGGCAAGATGCGAACCTGTTCGGGCGCAAGCCACATCGGAAACGCACCGGCAAAGTGCTCGATCAGCATTCCGACGAATCGTTCCATCGATCCGAACGGAGCGCGGTGAATCATCACTGGTCGATGCATTTCATTGTCGCTACCGACATACTCTAGCTTGAAACGCTCGGGTAGGTTGTAGTCCAACTGGACCGTGCCTAGCTGCCATTGTCGACCGATACAATCACGCACCATGAAATCCGCTTTGGGGCCGTAAAAGGCAGCTTCACCTTCCTCGGCATGGAATTCCAGCCCGCTCTCGTCAAGCACACGCCGCAGAGCAGCCTCTGCCTTCGCCCAGTTCTCCTCACTACCGACATACTTGTCGCTGTCCGGGTCACGCAAAGAAAGCTGAACTCGGTAGTCGTTCAAACCAACACTCTCAAGCACGAACCTGGTCAGCTCGATCGTATTGCGGAACTCCTCTTCAACTTGATCTGGTGTACAGAAAATATGCGCGTCGTCCTGCGTCAAGCCACGCACGCGCAGCATGCCGTTGAGTTCACCGGTCTGTTCGTATCGGTAGACCGTACCGAATTCCATCAATCGCAAAGGCAATTGACGGTAGGAACGCGGTTGGGCTTTGAAGATTTGTGCGTGGTGAGGGCAATTCATCGGTTTGACGAGGTACCGCTCGTGGCTGCGTTGCCATGCCTGCAGGGCGGCAACCTTACTGTCCCGATCTGCTGAAGATTCATAGCCATCGATGTCAGCGCCCAGCACCTTGGCTGCCGCAGCCAATTGTGACTCTTCCTCGCTGCCCAGTCCTGATTCACTTTGTAGCTTCTCAATCCAGGCATCCACGAGTCCACCCGCTTGTTCGACAAACAGCGGCGGGAACTGGCTCTCTCGATAGTACGGGAAGTGTCCGCTGGTTTCGTAGAGTTCAACGCGGCCGATATGGGGACTGTAGACCGGTTCGTAACCGCGAGAGAGAAGTTCGTTGCGCAAGAAATCTTCCAGCAGGACGCGCACTCGCGCTCCTTTAGGTAGCCACAAACAAAGACCGCCACCGACGTCGGGATTGATCTTGAAAAGACCGTGTTTTTTGCCCAGTTCGCGGTGATCGCGCTTGCGTGCTTCTTCAAGTTGTTCGAGGTACGCTTTTTGATCCTTGGCACTGAACCAGGCCGTTCCGTACAACCGTTGAAGCTGTTTGCCTTTCGAATCCCCCTTCCAGTAGGCACCTGCCACGCTGAGCAACTTGAAGGCTTTGATCTTGCTTGCATCGGGAATGTGGGGTCCACGGCACAAATCGACGAACTCACCTTGGCGGTAGAACCCGAGTTCAGGATGGTCGGCAAGGCCGGTTTCGATGTGCTCGACCTTCAGTGACTGTTTCAAATCCGTACAGAGTTTGAGTGCTTCGTCGCGGGGCAGCGAGAATCGCTCGAAGGCCTCCCCCTCGTCAATGATCTTGGCCATCTCCTTTTCAATGGCGTCAAAATCGTCTTGGCTGAGCTTCTTGTCGGTTTCGAAATCGTAATAGAAGCCGTTGTTAATCGTCGGGCCAAACGCCAGAGAAACGCCATCGTAAAGCCGCATAACAGCGCGGGCCATGACGTGGGCGCAGGAATGCCGAAGCACATCGAGTGCTTCTGAATCGCGGTTGGTTAGTAGCCGCAGTTTGACAGGATCTGCATCCGTGACATCGCGCAGCGGGCGCATACTGTCGACAACGTTATCATCGATCTTGGCAGCCACGACCGCTTTGGCCAAACGCGAACCAATCTTCTCGGCAACATCCAGTGCCGTCGCGTCGTCGGGATGCTCTACAAGACTTCCATCGGGCAGTTCGACTTGAATCACGCCATTTCTCCTGGGCGAGTGTGAGATCCGTACAAATGATCTCGAACGTTCAAAACTCATCAAACCGATCAAAACCGGCCGCTCGTACGGAAAGCGACAGGTGGACCCTTGGGGCCAAAACCAGTGGTGAGAACACAGCGGGCAGCCACGAATCAACGATTTCGCCCGCGATTTCGGCGGAATTCCAAAATCGAAGCTTCTGCCCCGAACCCGAGTAAAGATTGCAAGCTACAGGCAGTTTTGCAACCCGAATTCGATTCAGCAATCCTGAAGTTCCTCACGAATCGTCGCTTGTCGAGCCGCGAAGCTAGAGCATAATGCCGGTAGTTGCTACTGCCCCCAACGTTCTTTGTGACAGGATTCGATATGCGTTATCTGACTTGCCTAACTTTACTCATGTTCGCTCTGGGCTGCACGCCGGAGATGCCACCCGCACCCCCGCATGATACGTTGCGAGACTTCGTGAAGGCGTGGGCTGATGACAAAGCCGAAGATATGCGGAAACTGGCTGTGCCTGGTACCGACGTTGACGCTTTGTTGGCTCAAGAGAAGCCGTCGAAGCGACGTTTGCGAGCGGGTGAAATGAGCGTTATGGCTTTAGAAGTTGGGTCCAAAATCCCAGGTCCAGACGGCCAGCAAATTGAGTTGGGCGAAGACGACATCAGTGCGGATCGCAAGTATTTGACCAACTCTGGCCTGGTCTATTTGCTCGAGCGGGTCGACGGTGAATGGAAGATGAACGTCGACGAGTTGATCGTGCTCATGGAGGGACAAAAGAAAATGCGTGCCGCCCGTGAAGCAGCTAAGAGCGAGGGAGAAGGCGAGGAAACACCAGCACAGGAATCCGCCTCCAGCGAAAGCGACCCGGGGCAGAACGCGGAAAGCAGTGCCGGGGTCCTTGCTCCTGGCGGCGAAGAAGGTTCCAGCGAAGGAGATTCCACAGACACCGGCAGCGATTCAGCCGATGATGGCGCTGCAAAGGAAGGTTCGGAAGAGGGCAACTAGTCTGACCAAGCAGCTAAGCTGCTGTTGCGCACCGCTGCAAGAGTGTGCAAAAAAGCATGAGGCGCCAGAAGTTAGCGCTCATGCTATTGGCTTAGACCGCCAGTTCGCACTGGCGGCTCACAGAGGTTGCTCAATTCCCAACGACCGGCCGTCGGGCCGGTCTGGGAACGACACTACACAGCCGCGTTACTGCTTGGAAAGCGCTACGTAGTCATCGTAGGAGGCGCCTTCTAAACAAGCTTCGATGATCTTCTGCCCGCGATGATCGAGATCGTCGCTAACGAAATTCTTGATCTGCGAGTGGAAGAACTCGGTAAGAATCCGTGCCCCTTCATCGTAAGCGGCCTCTCCGACTTCCGGTTGGGATTCAACACTGGTAAACCAATGGCCGATGGTTTGGCCCTCGATTTGAATCGTCTTTGGCGTTAGTCCCAACAGACTGCAGCGAGAGCGGGTGACTTTGTCGGCTGCAAAGTCATCCGTTCCGCGACGCGACAAGTACTCGCGTGCAATCCATTGTGGAGCGAAACCTGTCTGCCAACAACCTACGTGTTGATTGGGTGTCAAAATGAACATCGTATCTTGGGTGTTCATGATTTGATGAAGTAGAATGTTCGCTTGATCGACTTTTCTGCCGGTCGCGAAAGGCCAGTAGGACCCCACTCCTTCGCTACTCATGCCTTCCGTGTCGACAATGGAAGGATTTCCATGGCCACGCGGCGCTACTAGCCGCCACAACCACGCCAGGGATGGTGGCAACAGATGGAATATCCCCATAATGCCGTAGGTAGGCTTTTCCCGTGTGCAGGGTGGACAGCGGACGCCGAAACTGCGGATGTCAATCTTGACAGGCTCATTGACGATGCCCGGATACTCACTTCGCGGAAATACCAGACGCGGATTTGGACAGGGTTTTCCCGGTTCGTCTTCGATATGATCCCAAATCAGAGCTGTGGAACCGGGTGTCGCGTCAATATTGAGAAACAGCAGAGGCTCCGACGGATGGATGGTTAGCTTTTCCAGATGCGGATCGGTCCCATACTGAGTGATATGGTTGACCCGCAAAAACCATGAGTGCTCTGCATCGGTGACGGTTAGCTTCTTATCCCTTGATTCAGCATCTTGAAAATCTGGATGACACAGCGCCATATCATCGGTAACGGGGCGCAGGCCGCATCCAAGTGGCAAAGCCAAATGACGCTGCTCACCGGTAACAGTGTTGGTTCCAAGAAGCAGCCGACCATCCGGCTGTCGATGCATTTGCTCGAGCATCTCGCTCTTGCCGCCACCGCTGGCGCCCTCGTGCATAATCGTGATGGTGTTGTCGTAGGGTGTAGACACTTGAACGGTGGAACAATGTGCAGTCGTCCAGTCTTGCTTTTCACCAAGCGTAAGCAACATCCCGTAAACGCCCTTCTTGGCGGAAGGTCCCGGGTACAGGTTGTAGCTATAAAGCTCGTGCAGCTCTTCGCGACGATTGTGCACAACTACTTGCTTTCCACCGAACTTCGTATGTCGAAATGGAGGGGCAATATAGATGATTGCACTATGGAAGTAGTCTTCGCCTCGCGCCTCGATTTCTTCGACCGGAATGATGCCTTGAAGCATCGCCAAACCAAGTGCAAAGAAACCTGCGTTGGCGGGACAAATCACTAAGGCCGGCAACCCCTTTCCGCCACGCCCTGCATCGAAGAAGAAACAAGCCAAGTCCTGCGTTTTGAGCCAAGCGAATGTTTCCTGCCTGAGGCTTTCGAAGTCTTCGCCAAACCGCGCGGTGTAAGTCGGTTTATCGGTGGCCCGGTCATCTGCAATCACCATGCACTCGGGATCGCGGCGACGCATGTAGCTTTCGACGTAGTTGGCACTCACGCCGTTTTTCACGCGGCAAACTTTCGCTTCAGGCACGAACTGACCGTCGACTTCATACCCAACGGTAAAATACCCAGACGCATCCGTATGCTCTTCCGGTACGGCCGCTTCGACCAACTCCTGCGCAGTGTTGAAAAACTGAACGGATTTCGCTTCCTGTAGAACACTCTCGGCAGATTTCGAAAGCGAGACCCTTGGGAATAAAGTAGTTGTCATTGGACGTTAGACCTTTCGATCCATGAAAGCTGCCTCTCCCTCAGAGGACTGCAGAACTGCTTCTCTGAGTGGCTATACAGCGTTTTGAACTACACGCTCTCGCAGCTAGGCTTGGCGCTTCAATGGGTGCTAGATTCGTGCACCAGCGTCTTCCAATCTCGGAATACCATTTGTGAGAGTGCCCGCCTGGACTTACGTCGGATGTCGACGCGACTGCTTGAGCACAACTAGCGCGTGGCGTGCCAACACAACCAAGCCAGTCCCTACGACAGAAACATGAGAGTTGGTCAAATACTTCCGTCGCGGCATCTTGGGCGAGATGCCACCCATAAACCCCGTCCTAATTTGCAAGCTAGCAACGAAGCGACGTCTGCTAATTCTTTAAGCCGCCGAGAACAGTAAGCAATTGCATGTGCAGAAACGCACGCGTCCTGTGCGGGTCTGAGCACGGGATGAGTTTGGACATCAGAGCAGGGCAGAACGCGAGCATCGCAACAGTAGAAGCACACTAGCTAACGGGGCCAACCTCCCTGCTGCGGAGTAGCTGCCTCCTGAGTGTCGGCGTACCATGCCTTTAAGCGAGCAAGCATTTCCGCAGCTCGATCCGAGTGAACGCGCGACACGTCATTTTTTTCCGACGGGTCTTCTGCCAGCTGATACAGCTCAACCGCTTCGTTTTCAAAACTGCCTTGCCGAGCATTTGGGTGTCTTACGATCAGCTTCCATTCGCCATCGCGCATCGCTTCTGCGCGTTTGCCGTCGTTTCCCAAGGATGCCCAAAACAGTTGCCGATCTAGGAGAGACTTCTGCTCCAACAAAACTGGCGATAGATCGATACCGTCCAGGCGTCGTTCTGCGGGCAGTTCCAAACCGGCGAAGGAAAGGAGTGTCGGCATAATGTCTAGCGTAATAGCAGGTGAATCATCATGACTGCCGGCTTCGATCGTGCCGGGCATCCAAGCGATGAAGGGAACCTTGTGCCCACCCTCATAGACGCTTCCCTTGTTGCCACGCAGTTCAGCACTCCCGCTGGGAAAATCGTAGGCCGCCGCTCCATTATCGGAGAAGAACAGCACCAGCGTTTGACGGTCGATGCCCAAGCTCACCAACTTTTCACGTATCAGGCCTACACCTTCATCAATCGGCAGCGTCATTCCGCGATACTTGTCGATGCGTTCTTCAAAACTAGCCGGCTTCCAGCGGTTCCACCCGCTTTCGGTACGACGTACCGGGTCACCGCGAACTTGGACCGGATTGTGGATCGCGAGATGCGGTATGTACAAACAGAATGGTCCATCCTTATTTCGGTCAATGAACTCGAGCGCGTAGCGGTTGATTAGGTCCGTTACATACCCTTGCTCCTGTGTCTCTTTCCTGCCATGCCACCAGTCGTGTTGATTGTGATCGCCAACGTGACTGACGAAATCGATGTTCCCACTGTGGTAGCCAATGAACTCGTCAAAGCCGTGATTCTGCGGATGATAGTCCTGAGAATTGTGGATGTAGCCCTGGTGCCATTTGCCTATCAGTGCCGTAGCGTAACCGGCCGACTGCAACATCTCTGCAAAGGTAACCTCTGCCTTCTTTAGTCCCTTCCGGTGTTCAGGATGATCGCGCCGCGGATGGATCACGGCTTCAATGCCAGCGCGCTGTTGATAACGACCTGTTAGCAAACCAGTCCGCGTCGGTGAGCAAACTGTCCCGGAAGAATGAAAATCGGTTAGGCGCATGCCCTCAGTTGCGAGACGGTCGATCTCGGGAGTATTGAAATGGGGGTTGCCGAAGCAACTGACACCGGCATACCCCATATCGTCGACCATGATGATCACGAAGTTGGGCTGTTTCCCCTCTGGGCGTTGCTCGGCTGGTTCCAGTTCTTCGATTTGCAGATTACGAAATGAGATTTCGGCTTTACAGTTTCCGTGAATCTGCAGTGCGATGCGGCCCGCCTGGCGAATCCCTTTGTCCTGCTCCCGATAGGCGATAGTCAACTCGCCGTTCAGGAAGATCTTGATATGGTTTCCAACAGCCAGGATCTCGTATCGGTTCCATGCACCTGGTTTTTCAATGCGCTGAACATGATCGGGATCAGCTTCGGCTACGAATTTCCGGCGCCGCGATTCGTCATAGAGAAAACCAGAGTAGCCCGCGCCAATATCCGCTTGAAAACCAATCATTTCGTTGGGAGGATCGTCAATTCGTCGGCTGCGGAATTGCACGCCTCCGTTGACGAACCCTTCGGTTCCAACCAGTCGATATTCCAGTTGTAAGCGAAAGTTCTTGTACGATTTATCCGTTGCCAGGAACTCGTTGCGTGGATTGCCCTGCAAACTCCCACCGACGATCACGCCATTTTCGACACGCCACACTGCATCGGTACTGCCGTTCCACCCATCGAGCGTCCGGCCATCAAACAAGGACTCTGTTGCAGCGTCCAGACGGGCTTCACCGCATACTCCTGCGGCCAAGGAAATGAACAGCAGGCAAAATACTCGAACCATTTCTTATCCTCTACTCAACGCAATTTCCCGCACATCCACGCACACTACTCGTCACCATCAAGAACCCACTGCTTAGTGAACGCCGCGTACTTGATACTCTTGCGTTCGCCTTCAGGAGTTTGCACAAAATAGCTATACGTTGCGTGTAGACTGCCATCTGCTGCTTCGATCACGGAAGGATAGTGAAATCTCGCCTGGCCGGGCTGCTTTCGTTCCAAATGTCGAGTCTTGGTCCAAGTCGCTCCTTCGTCGCGTGATAGCGAAACAGCCAAACTATGTCGGCCGTCCTCGAGATCGTTGTAGACGCATAACCAGTCACCGTCACGAAGCGTCATTAGCTCCAATCCAGCACCAGGATTTGGGAGCTGTGGATGATCGTACACCTTGCTCCAGGTCTCGCCACGGTCCTTCGATTCAGACACCAAGATGCGCTTGGGTGGAGGGCCATTGTCTCGCATATAGGCGACGATCGAACCATCTCGGCGCGTCGCAAAACTTGGCTGTATGTTCCCACCGCCTACGATGGGTTCGCTGTATCGCCACGTCTTACCCAAGTCATCCGTAATTCCGACTAGCGAGAACGAGAATCCGTCTGAGTAAAGTCCGACCAGAATCCGCCCGTCCTGCAAAACAAGCGGGTGAGCTCGAGTGAACCAACCAATTCTGCGAGTGAGCTTATCGCGCGACTGTCTCTTTACACTGGCGACCCATTGCTGAGCCACGGCATCCAGTTCGTAATCGCCGATGATGTCAGCTAACTTCGCCTCAACCGTTTCTGCAAAGTCGCCTTGATGCTTGACATGCATCACTTGCATCGAGTCCCATTGCGGGGCACCCTGGGACGCCATGTAGTTCGTCGACTTTTTGATTTTCATCAATGCCGATTCCCATAGGTTGGCTTGAATGGTCGGCCAAAGCAGCCACAGCGTTTCTTCAGGGTCAATGATCATGCAACAATTGGTGTCGGGAAATCCAGGAGTATCCGCCATCAGAAACGGTTGTGTCCACTTCCCGGACTGTTTCACCCATCGCGCGCCAAGAATCTTGACATCATCACTCTTTCGCTCCCCGCTTCCATGGAACCAGCAGACGAGAAAATCACCGTTGGGGCATTCAACGATGCACGAACCATGATTGTGCCAGCTTTCCAGAGGAAAAATGAGCTCGCTCCTTAAGGCTGGCTGAGCGCGGACGTCAGATACGCCAACACCAGTCGTAGCGATGACCACTAGAAACATCGCAAACGCTTTTAACACACAACGCTGCATCGTCAAATTCAAATACGAATGAAGCACGGTACCCCGCCTTGTCTATCCAGTTTTGTTCCGTAAGAACGACTGTGCCGAAAAATGTTGGTTAGTCTACCACATCGCGCCGGCAGGCTACCCGGCCTCACAACCGGCAGTGGGTCAATCAGTTTTCAAATTGCGGCAGGTATGGGTAGCCCGCCGTGTAAGTTTTGAACCAGTGGCAAAGCAGTTGAAACTGAGATTTTTGACAACACTGCGCGATTCAACTGGCCTTCTTCGTAGCTACAATCGATAGCTCTTTTTCTCAACTTTCCTACACGCACTGCAGGCACGTTTGTCAGTCAGACGTGTGCTGAGACTGCCTTCGCGGCTGGAGCTGTTCCCCGTGCCCACAATTGTTCAATGCCCATCGTGTAGTTCAAAGTTGAGAATCCCTGATGGAGCGAAGAAGTCGAGATGCCCTAAATGCAGTCACGTGCTTGACGTTGCGATGGGCTCAAACGCAGCGAACACATCGCGCAAAACGTCCCAAGCGTCGCCAACAAGCAAACCACCTGCGAAGCAGCCACAGGCCCGTCCGGCGACGGTGAGCCGCGAGCAACAAGCCGAAAAAGTTACGTGCCAATGCCCAGCTTGCTCGGCTACGCTCAAGATTCCATCGTCGGCTGTCGGCAAGCAGGTACGTTGCCCCAAGTGCAGCGAAACGTTCGCGGTCAACGCAAGTCCCCAGCTAGAGATTAGCCCGCGAACGAGTCCTAGTCCGCAGCCAAGCTTCAATCCGCCCGAAACGACTCAGACTACATTCGAACCGTTTGGCGACGACAACCTGTTTGGTTCATTGCCAGGTGATCTCAACAACCAGGCGCCAGACAACTTTGGGACGAGTGGTGAGTTTCAAGCCCCCGCCAGCACGGGATATCAACCCTACGCGCCACCGCCAAAGCGAAAAAAGAAAAAGCGACGTACAAACAAGGGCTGGCAAGCCTGGCTAACGGAAACGGATCTGCTTCTAAAACTCTTTGGAATCGTCGGGGCGGTGAGCTTCGGCTTATCGGCGATACCAGTCTTGGGAGTCGTTGTGTTCATACTCGTCCTCGTTTCCTACGCAGTGGTCCAAATGGCCGGAGGGATTTGGTTGGTGGTAGTCGCATTCCAAGAAGAACCGGTGCAAGGCATCTTATACATTCTGGTACCGTTCTATGCCCTCTTTTACCTGATTACTCGGTGGGATACATGCCGGGTCCCATTCATGATGTGCATAGTCAGCGTCTTTTCACTCATCTGCTCCGGTCTCGGCGTTTTCGCAGGCTCGATCCTCTACGGCTTGATCGCCGGCTGATATGGGATTGAACTGAACTTCCATTGGTTGCACCGGCAACTAGTCGCTCGGCACGACTTTAGAATTGACAACTCCGGCTCATACCGAGGACGCAGGTCCCAGCCAACCGTGGAGATTCATGCCAGATTTCACCAGCGTGCCAACCCTAGAAAGACTCTATCTCAATGACACGAATCTGACTGAAGTACCAGTGGAACTGAATTACCTGAAGAAGCTGCAGTACCTCTATTTGGAAAGGAACAAGCTCACCGACTTGCCAGCAACCGTCGCACTGCTAACCGAGCTGAGTGATTTGTGCCTCGATCAAAACAGGCTTAACCCCGAACTCGCCGCTGCATATGAGCAAGGTCTCGACGCGGTCAAAGCATATCTCGAAGCCAAGGCTGAAAAACAGATCGTCCTCAAAGAGGCGAAGCTGATTCTGATCGGCGAGGGAGAAGTGGGGAAAATCCTGTTTGCTCGACGCGCTGCGTGGTGATCCGTGGCAGGAACGTGATTCAACGCATGGGATTCGCCTCGCGCCGGTCGAGGTCACTTGTGAGCGGCGAGGCGCTAGCCGC
>DNPC01000257.1 GCA_003501565.1 Planctomycetaceae bacterium
GTCGGCGGATCTGGTGCGCCCCGTCAGGTTCCCGATTTGTTTATCAATACTGAAGCGATCGTCGACTGGGGGCTGGGCGACGTGATGCTGTATGTCAGTCGTGATACCGGCGTCAACACTGAGATTCTTGCCTACAACGCGTTCACCGGTGAACGTACCGTTCGCTTTGCCAACCCAGCCGGTGATATTGAGGATATTGCGTTCCGAGACAACGGTGAACTTCGTGCGTTTGAGCGTTCGATCTTGACTGCTGGCGGTGCTGATCCTGATGGCCTGGTCAACTACATTCAGATTGACACTGGAACAGGGCAATTCACGCGGACCGGAGCGACGGGACTACAGACGTTCCACTCAGATGAGGCGGCTCCACCCAATGCCGTGAACAGTGATGACGGTGTTCACCCAGAGGCTATAACGTTCTCTAACGTCAATGGCACCGAACGTGGGTTCTTTGTCGGTAACCGGCCAACACCTGGCGGGGTAACGCCGCCTTACTTGCCAGGTCCTCAGCAGTTGCCGAACGTTGGCACGCGGCGACCAGGAGTCGACTACTTCACAAATATCCTCTTCGAATTCGATGAGAACACCGGAACAGCCGTCAGTAACGGCCAGCCTGATAAGCAGGGTGCGCTCCAGTTTGAGCATGCAGGTACCGCCGTTCGGGAACGTGGGTTTATCGATACCGGTCGCCCATCTGGTTTACCAGCAGATGATCCCTTGCGACTTATCGCTCGGGAATCCACTGCCCTATCCGCTGGGCAAACGGACTTCATCATCTCTGATGGTTCCCAGTTCACGCTGACGGATATTTCATCAGGGCTCAACCTAGCGTTGCGGTTTGAATTCGACTTCGGACCAGAAGCGATCGTCAACTATGACCCTGCTGTCGGCGTCCAAGATGGTGCGACCTTCGAACTTGATGGCGTTACCTACGAATTTGATACTGCCGGCGATGGACTTAACGAACCGCTCAACACTGCCATCATCCTCGCAGCTGGTGCATCAAGACAACAATTTGTCGATGCAATTGCGGCTGCCATGCCAAGCGATGTTGTGCTTTCCTATGAGTCGGGTCGCCTGAATTTCTCAGGCGCGACAAATGCTGACTTTGGCGATCTCGAAGCCGATGGAGTGTTGACCGATCAGGGAAGTAGCGGTGCAGTCAATGCCGGGAACATCGCCATTCGAGCACTTGCGTCTGATACAGCAGAAACCATTGCTGCACGTATCGCGATCGCAGTGAACGAACTGGGAATCGTTGGTGTTTCTGCAACATCCAACGGTGATGAGGTGCAGTTGTTCGGAGCAACCGTTCGTGATGGTGGACCTCTCATCGCAGCTGGCGGACAAGCACCGGGTGGTTTGGTCACAGGGATTGCCGCGATTGGCTCAACCATCTATGCAGTCAGTGATGAAGGCGGTTTTTACCGTATCGGAGATCCTACCGGCGGTAATCACCAGATCTTCGACTCTGCCAACACCTACGTAGAAGATTCCTATGAATTGCGTGGCATCGAATTCTCAGGTCTGGTAACTGGACCAGATCCAGCACTTACCGGAGGTGTTCAGGTCCTGTTCGGTATCGACACGAATGGGCGCATTCATGCGTTCGACACCGATGGCCAGTTGCAACCAGTCTTCGAAAACGGAAGAACACACATCGACACCGGTGTTGGTGGAGCCAACGGTCTCGCCTTCTCGACGCTCGATTCGAACCCGTGGGGTATCACGAACACCAATGACAATACGAATCGTGAAGGTGACGCGGGGCATGGTATCCCTGATACACCCAACGATAGTCGTGGCTCGATCCCAGGCCGTGCGAGCTACTACTTCGGTGACGCCAACGGTAGCGTTGATTACAACTTCCCGGGTGGAGCACACGGTGCATTAGAGAGTGTTCCGTTCAGCCTGGAAGGTATCGGTGCAGCCGATCTCCCAATGCTGTACTTCAGCTACTTCCTAGAAACGGAAGATCAAAACAGTATCACGAACATGCGTGACGCGTTCCGAGTCTATGCGTCCGGCGAAGACGGCCAGTGGCAATTACTTGCGACCAACAACAGTGACGCGCGAGTTCATCCTGGTCAGATTCAGCAAGTCTTCGACAATACCGGCTCATGGCGGCAAGCTCGTGTTCCGTTGGATGCGTTGGCTGGCCAGCCAAACGTCAAGCTTCGCATTGAATTTAGTACTGGTGCTGGGTTTGGTTATGGCCGCACCGGTGGTCGCGGTCCTGAGATCCGAACCGTAGCGGGAAGCCAAGTCGTCGATGGTCAGACGTTGACGATCAATGGCACCAGTTTCGAAATTGAGATGGGCATGACGCTTACCATGCCCAGTGGTGCGGCCCTGACTGATGGAGATAGCATTACGATCGAAGGCGTCAGGTATGTCTTCACAGATGGTAGTGGGCCCGCTGTGGTGGCTCCTGATGTCGAGGTGCCATTCACTGCCGGCGACAGTGCTGAAACTGTTGCCTTGGCATTGCAGATGGCGATTCAGAACAGTACGCCGAACCTTCCGACGATCACTGGAAACAGCTATACCGACGAAGAAAACGACTTCTTGGCAGCTGCTTCCAACTCGAGAATCGAACGTAATAGCGTTCGTGTCGTCGGTACCGGTTCCATTGGCGATAACGCGGGCCTGACGACCGCTGGCGAAGATGTCGACATGATCCGCATGGATCTCGATGTCGGTAGCGAGGTTACGGTAACCGTCAATGCAACGTCGATTGGCAGTACGCTAGATTCCTATCTCAGGATCTTCGACTCGGAAGGCCGTGAGATTGCATCCAACGACAACGGGCCGGGCACGACCGATAGCTCGCTGACATTTACAGTCCCCGAAAGTGGTTTGTATTACGTCGGCGTTAGTGGTGCAGGCAACGAAGACTACTTGGCAGCGATCGGTGGCACTAGCTCAAACGGAAGCACCGGTGACTACGAGTTGCAGATTGAAGTTGTCCGCCAAGTTAATCCGATCGTGAACGGCAATCGAATTCAGGTCGAGGGAGCGGGTGATATCAGCGTTGCAGCGGGCACGCCAATCCGCGTTCAGGGCAGTGCCGGAACCAACGGAGTGCCGCTGCACATTGATTCAGCAATGACCACTTCGGAAGTCGCGTCGGAGATCCAACGTGCGGTTGCCGAGTACTTTGCTGGCGGTGATCGTGACAGCTACATGATTCGCGGCGGCGATACCATCGATTTGACAGGACTGTCGGTGACCGATGCTGGCCCGTTTGGCCTCACAACTTCATTTGCTGGGCTGGACGTTGACGATACTTTCAATTCTCCGCAGCGAGCTCAGAACAATGGCTTTGAAGGCGTCTATGTTGATGACTTCATCATTGGTGTTGCTGGCCAAGGAGAAATGGTTCTAGGTGTTCCTGGTGGCAGCACAAACTTCGTTGCCAATCCGGAAGCTACCAACCAAATCCTGACTGGCCCTTATCAATTCGAGATTCGAGGCGGTCAGGAGTACGGTATTCCGACGACGACCGGAATTAACTTTGTACCAAACTACACGCCGACCGATCGCCAAGCTCCAGGATTGTCAATCAGATTTAACGATGCTGCTGCAATCTCTGCTGGGGAGACGTTTACGGTAAGCGATGGACCTCGCATCGTTACTTTTGAAATGGACGATGTGAATGATGGCCTGCCGGTTGCAGCTGGCAATATCGCGCTTCCGTTCAACACGTCCGTGGTTGATCCTCTGACCGGTGGTACAACTAGCGAGTCAGGACAGATCATTGCGGCTCGATTCCGTGATTTACTCAACTCTCCTGCCGTGCAGGCCAGGCTCGACGTTGCAGGCAACCTGCTGAACAATGACCGTATTGGTGCAACCAGTGACACGGTTGTCTTAATCGGAAACGCGAGTGTTGAAATTCCGAGCTCAATCGGTACCGAAATCGTTTCAACAGGCAACGGTGGGCAGAACCGTGAGCGACCTCAAGGCCAAATCGTAATAAGTAGTACGCGAGTTAGCGATTCTTCCGGCTTTGGTGCAACGATTTCACCGGCTCCCCGCGATTCTCTGACTCAAGCGTCCGTTCCAGGCACTCCGCGAAACACCGTAACTATCAATGGTGAGCGGCTGGCACCTGGCGCCGTGATTATGAACAGCGAGTTCATCAATAACGCAGCTGGTGGGATCAGCGTTAGTGGAGATACGAATCAAGCCGGTTTGCCAGACGCAGCAGTCCCATTCGTTCGCTTGGTGAACAACACGATTCTCGGAGGAGAGGTGACGACGATCACCACATTCTCTCCGCTGGTGTTTGGCGACCGAGTGTTCGACAATGGAAC
The DNA here is from genome assembly GCA_003501565.1 of Planctomycetaceae bacterium. GTDB lineage: Bacteria > Planctomycetota > Planctomycetia > Pirellulales > Pirellulaceae > Aureliella. The sequence continues at coordinate 4,320 of DNPC01000257.1, forward strand.
TCTCGCGTTTGCCGACGACGTAGTAAACTACAATCCGAATGCTGGAGGAGGTCCTGCTCCGGCCGCTGGACTAGACGATCCGAATGCGGCTCTGGGTGTACCTGATTTCACTGGAACCGGAGAACCTGTCGCTGGTGAAGGGACCGTCAGCCTAGGACGCGGCGGTCGCATGACGCTCCAGTTCAGCAATAATTTCTTGACGGGATCAGGAGATGCTAACCCTGACATCGCCGTTTTCGAAGTCGGCGATTCCGAAGAAGTTCTAGTGGAAGTCAGTGCGGATGGCACTCGCTTTACAACGGTCGGTGTTGCGTCAGCTAACAATCAGTTCCTGGACATCGACGCAGCAGGCTTCAACACGAACAGTCGTTTAGCCTTTGTACGTCTGTCGGATATCAGTGTCCAAGGTGCCCAGAGTGGCGACTCGGTGGGAGCGGACATCGATGCAGTGGGTGCATTGTCGAGCGTCTCGGCCGACTTCTACACACCCGGTGGCGACGGCATTACGGTTCAGCAAAATGCAACAGCTACCTTGCTGAACAATGTAATCGTCAACTCCACCAACGGTATCGTTGTCGACTCCAGTAGCACGTCGACGATCATCGGTGGAACCATTTTCCAACGCAATGACAACGACGTAGCTGGCTCGGCGACGCTTGGACAATTCCCAACGGTTGTCCCTGACAACGTGCCGCTGTTTGTTAGTGCTGGCGGCGGTAATCTGTACCCAGCCGTATCCGCACCTCAAATCGACAGTTCGATCGATTCGTTGGAAGATCGCCCAAGCTTGGTAGCAGTCAAGCGTCCGCTTGGTCTGGATGCTTCACCGATTATCGCACCGCAAGTCGATATCAATGGCCAGCTGCGAGTCGATGATCCTTCAGTCGAAACGCCCAGCGGTCTTGGTGAAAACGTCTTTAAGGATCGTGGTGCTCAGGATAGAGCTGACTTCGTTGGACCAAGCGTGATTCTCGTCGATCCGCTAGACAACGATTTAGCGGGACGTGACGGCAATCCTGAGAATTCGATTGTTGAACTCACAAGCGTGAGCCTACAGCACTTCGATATTCAGTTGTTCGATGGCTTGGAACCAACCGATCCAACTCGAGGAACGGGTATCGATCACTCAACCGTCGGTAGTTCTTCCGTTTTGCTATACCGGAACAATCAGCCACTGGTTGAAGGAGTCGATTATCGCTTTGGTTATGATTCGACCAACGGCGTTATCCGCATGACACCTCTGACAGGTGTGTGGCCGTCGGAAAGTGCGTATACGATTCGGTTTGTCAATTCAAACGAAACGTCAATCGTCGCACGTGCTGCTGCGGCTTACCAAGATGGCGATAAGTTTGACATTATCGACCTCAATGGCAGTCGCACCACGCTGGAAATTGACCTGGGCTACATCGTTGCGGTGCCGACCTCTGACGGGGTAACATCCGATGTAACAGATGGTCAAACGTTTGCGATCGATGATGGCACTCAGAGCATCGTCTTCGAATTCGATACGAATGGTTTTGTAGCGGCTGGAAACACACGTGTTGCATTGGGTGGAAATCTATCTCCAACTCGAGTTGCGGGAGCCATGGTAGCAGCGGTTGGGGCGTCGCCTCTGGCTGTTGAAATTGCCGAGATTAGTCCCGGCCGAGTGCAAATCCAAGGTGGCCGACTATCAACTATTGATCCGCAAACGAGTGGATTGGTCGTGAGTGGTTCGCCT
>DNPC01000255.1 GCA_003501565.1 Planctomycetaceae bacterium
CTTCTCAAACTGGCCAAACAAGGCATCCGCGACCTCACCGAACTCCAACAAAAAGCACTCGGCCGCCAATGGCCACTTTAAAGCTACTGGTTGGGACACAGTAACTGCTCCCGCCGTTAATTGGCCTCGACGAGTAGTAGAACGATCGCGAGCAACAGCAATACTGCTCCAATGCACCTCGTTCCGAGTGTCTTTCGATCCATCGCAGCGCCGGGAAGCTTGTATTTCGCGCCCAGCCAAACGACGACCAGAAGACTCCACAGCCCTCGCGTGCTGTACACCACGTTGGCCTCTGCCGCTTTGTGCCAGAAAGCGACGCTGGCCACAATCGCTAACGCCTGGACCGCAAAGAAAAACCCGACGCCGAATAACACGGCGGATTGCCGACGGTTAAGCTTTCGAAGCGGCTCCTCAAACCCAAAGCAAAACGATAGCGACAATACCGTGCTACCAATGAACATCAGCGGCAAGAAACCATTACCGGGAAAACTGCTACTCCAAAGTTGAACGCAGACATCAAACAAGGCAAATGCAGCCGCACCACTAGCCGCGGTCGCCACCGAATACAATTTTCCACCACGCGAATCCGCGGCAGGTGAGTAGTTGAGCACGGCCACTCCGATGCATGCAATCGCACAAGCTGGCCAGATCATCGTTGGTAACGAACCGGCTCCGATCACTGCGATGAACAACGGTACAAAGATGAGTTTGAGTCCAAGCACCGGTGCGGCAATCGAAACATCGCCGCGCGTGATTGAAAGAAGCGTTAAAACCTGCCCAATGATGTAAAGCACAGCCACCACGCCCGGCTGCCACCACCAAACGATTGGGGCGATTGCTGTTGCCCCTAACCAAAACGGCTGGAACGAGAGAGCTGTGACTAGATTTGACGCGAAGTTAACTCGCCAGATATCGATCCGAAGAACGGCCGCGAACTTTAAACACAACGTCGCGAATGCAAACAGCATGGCCGCGCTAAGCGGCAGCAAAACGACTCCGAACAACTCACTCAGATTCAATTCGGAGACCCACAGGGGTTTTAGACGACTGACGATGGAACACAAATTGTGCCAGCGGAAACTTGGATTATATCCTAGTATTGATTGAGCGAATCGCATATCCACTCATCGCTTGATCCCCGCCACCGATCACTCTTTCGGAATCTAGCGTTACGGCATAAGCATCGTCAATCGTTGCGTCATTACCAATTAATTCCGCAAAAGCGATCACTGGCATGCCACGTCGATTCCTCCCGCCAACACACGGCGGCTTTATCGGCAACTGCCCAGCGAGCGACTTGACGAAAATGTAGCCGCGACTACACTTCAAAGAGGCAAAAATTGTAGCCTAGGCTACAATTTGGCCGGAGAATTCAAATCGAATTGGCGGACACTCCATTTCACAAGGTTTGCTAGGGTGAAAGTTCACGATATTCCCAGCTTGCGATCCCGCATTCGATCCGGTTTCACGTTGGTGGAACTCTTGGTGGTGATTGCCATTATTGGAATCCTGGTAGGGTTGCTGCTACCAGCCGTCCAGGCCGCTCGAGAGGCCGCTCGGCGAATCCAATGCACCAACAATATGAAACAGATCGGCTTGGCGATGCACAACTATGCTTCCGCCCACCGAGTCTTTCCCAGTGGTTATGTCAGCTTTGCGACACGCACGGGTCGTGGCCCCGCTTGGGCCAACATTCATCCTGAGACTTGGGACGCGGCCCCAGGCTGGGGTTGGGGAACCTTGTTACTACCGTTCATGGAACAAACAGCGCTATCAAACAGCATCGATTTTCGGCAGCCGATTTGGGCTCCCGCAAACGAGGCGGCTATCGCTCAGCCGCTGTCAACATTCATGTGCCCTTCGTCCAGCGGGCCGACAGATCCATTCACAGTTCGACGCGCTGATGCACAGGCGCTCGAAATCGCCGGTCGGCGCGTCCGCGTCGGACGATCTAACTACATTGCCAGCCATGGACAAGAATCCTGCTGGGGCGAATGCGGGGCCGCCACTTCCGGCCTCGTCTTCACTAACATTTACACCGGTGCAACACGAACGGTACGCATTGATGGGGATGCCAGCGCTGTTGCCGACGGTCCGTTCTACCGCAATAGCCGAGTTGGTTTCAGCGATATCACCGATGGAACTAGTTCAACGATCTTTGTAGGCGAGCATTCGTCAAAACTGAGCGACAAAACCTGGGTAGGTGTGGTACCTGGTGCGGTTGTTCACCCAAGATTCACTACACCCGAAAATGGCCCCGACGCTGCGGCAACTTTGATCATGATGCATATTGGGCCATCGGGTGGAGAGCTTGACATTACCGGTGCACCCATCATCCACCCTGTCAATTTCCCAACCCTCCATGTCGGCCAGATGTATTCGGAACATCCCGGCGGCGGCAATGTCCTTTATGGCGATGGCTCGGTGCGATTCATGCCTCAATCCATTGATCTGTTCGTTGCTGCTGAGCTGGCTAGCATGGACGAAGGCGAAATCGTTTCGACCGAAGGACTGTAACGTTGGCATCTTCAGAGAAGCCGATTGCAATTTGGATCGGTGCGGTTTTGGGATTCTTGGCTGTCGCTACTCTGGCCTGGTGGTTGCTCGGCAGCAGTTCACCTGAGGTAGGCAAGCGGGGCTCGGAAATTTCCCTGGCACTACTGGGTGCTTGCAAGCTGCAGGACGAACAGCGGCTCGCCACACTTGCCAATACACTTGAAGAATCGTCGGCAGAACTCAGCGAGGCAGAATACACTGCATTGAGCAACGTTATCCAGCTCGCGCAATCAGGCGATTGGTCAGCGGCGACACGCCGCATCCAAACCATCATGGCCGATCAAGCTCAAGCAGTCGAACTCCCCGAACTCGATTAGCGCTAAACCGATCGAATCGCTGTAGCGGGACTGGTAGGATGGCTTGGGTTGAGCCCCTGCGAACTCCAGATTCGATGACCAAGCAACGCCTGGCCGTACCACCTGTTCTCAACAACAGGCCGTTGACGTGATCGGTCTTCGCCGACTCGCACCGCCCGAATTGTAGCCAATCCAGCTACCGTCGGCGGCGAATTCTGCTAACGACGTTTTTGGGATTTGCTGCCAGCAGCTTCTTTACGGTAGTGTTCAATCAGGGCCTCACGGAACGCGACCTGGTGAGACGATTCGTAGCGGTGCCTGCGACGCACAACAGTGATGTGCTCAACACCGAACAGATGTGTAACATCCGAGAATGCCAGATGAGGTTCTCCTTCCAATTGACGTTTGAAGCCCTCGCTGACAGGCGCTATCGCAATGCCAAAATTCATTCCAACATACTGCATCAACAAGCTTTTCGTGCTCGCCTCAAAAGCCACTTGCAAATCGTGTAGCGGGAGTGACTGACTGAACACGGACTCGATGCGCGAACGGGAGTTCGTGCCTTCACTGGGCATGATTAAGGGATATTTGACTAGGTCAACCAAGTTTATTGATTCAAGCTCATGCAATGGATGTCCAGGCTTGCAGATCAACATAAACGGTAAATCGCAAACATGGTCGACAAGCAAGGAGTTTGATGTCGCCATATCTAGTTGCCCCACGACCGCCAAATCGACTTCGCCACGATCAATCAACTCGCGGCATGGATTGGATGGAAGATCGACGAGACTCAGCGACACATCCGGAAATGACTCGCAGTAGGAACGGATCGCCGACGGCAGGTCATAAACTAAAATGTCATTGGGCGCAGCAACCGAAAGCGTCGGTGTGACTGCTTCTTGGCTACAAAAGTCGTGACGTATTGCATCAAACCCCTGCACGACAGGACGAGCAAGCTCCACCAGCGTTTCGCCTTGCCCTGTCAACTCTACTTGCTGCCCCTGGACGACCACCAGCGACATATCAAACTCTTTTTCTAGGCCACGTATTTGCTGCCAGACCGATGGAGTTGAGAGCCCTAAACTGGTTGCCGTAGCGGCGAAGCTACCGCACTTTGACAACTCCACAATTGCACGCAATTGGGCGATGCGGAGTTCTTTGTAATAGCGACGGGTGTTTGCCATACGCGTTGATTTTCGTTAGGCATCTCACAAGACACGAACTTCAGATTAGGCAATTATAAACGCTGCCGAGTGCTTGAAAAGCATGCTTGCCTCGCCGGACCGGAGATCCGTGTCCCCCAGGGCCCCAGAGAGCATCTCGCAAACTCCTCGCATGTTGGCGCTCCAAACCGGGGCGTTCGTAAAGGTAGCGCCATTGCTTCAATTCAGCTACGTTTGTAAACAGCAGGTTATGTCTCCGAAGGCGGAACAAATTACCAACCTCAAGTTAAGACATCCATGAGTCCAACCGATCCCCTTCGCGCCCAACTGGGTGAACACCTCAGTATTCTTTACCCTGATGACGATATCGCGCCACTCATCGAGAGAGTCATCGCAGCGTTTCAGGATACTGGGTATCCAAAACCCGCCGACTTAACGCCAGCTGCAGAACTTTGGACCGAGCGCGATTGTTTGGTGATCACCTACGGGGACTCGATCCTCAACAAAAATGAACGGCCGTTGAGGACGTTGCACCGGTTCTTGAATACTCAATTGCACCACACGATCAATGCGGTGCATATCTTGCCATTCTATCCCTTCAGTAGTGACGATGGATTTTCAGTAATCGACTACACTTCCGTGCGAGACGACCTTGGAACCTGGGAGGATGTGCAAGCGATCGCAGCCGACTACAAACTGATGGCTGACGTCGTGATCAACCATACGTCGAGCGAAAGTGAATGGTTCCAAGCCTTTCTTCGCAATGAGCCCCCGTACGACCAATATTTCATCCAAGCCAAGATCGACGACGACTTAAGCCATGTTGTCCGCCCGCGGGCGACGCCTTTGCTGCGTGCGGTGGAGACCGCCGATGGCGTACGCCAAGTCTGGTGTACGTTCGGCCATGATCAGATCGATCTCAATTTCGCCTGCCCGGACCTACTGGTCGATGTACTGACGATCATCGCCTCTTATCTCAAGAACGGCGTACAGATATTGCGGTTAGATGCAATCGGCTATTTGTGGAAAGAACCCGGCACCACTTGCATCCACCTACCACAGACGCACGAGTTCGTTCGGCTCATCCGCACGCTCTGCGACCACTTTGCATCGGGCATCGTTCTGATCACCGAAACCAACGTTCCCAACCACGAGAACCTTACATATTTTGGCAACCGCAACGAGGCCCATGCGATCTACAATTTCAGCCTCGCACCGCTGCTAGTCCACTCGCTACTCAGCGGAACATCACAATACCTAAAGCGTTGGATGATGAGCATGCCACCAGCGCCGGACGATTGTGCCTACTTGAATTTCACGGCCTCGCATGACGGAATCGGTATGCGCCCCGCTGAAGGACTGCTCAGCGACCAGGAACAGATGGAACTCGTCGAAACGATCCGTCGGCACGGCGGACGTTTTTCTACGCGGCGTGCACCCGATGGGACCGAGCGTATTTATGAAGTCAACGTTTCTCTATTCGAAGCGATGAAGGGCACTGTTAAGGGTGAGGACGAACACCAGGTTGCCAGGTTCATAGCCTCACAGACAATCCCTCTAGGTGTGGAGGGAATCCCGGCGGTCTACATACATTCTCTACTGGCAACG
>DNPC01000354.1 GCA_003501565.1 Planctomycetaceae bacterium
AAGGACTACCTCGCCCCACCGGGATCTCACCACCGGCCGATGATTGCCAAAACCGCCGCATCCTGATTATCGCTTGAGTGCATCGGGATTGGAGATGTACTTCAGCGCAGTTTCACGGCTGATGGAGTGATCTTCCAGCAAGCGGTTGATGGATTCGTCAAGCGAGATCATGCCATCCGAGCGGCCGGTGATAATACCGGTGTCTATCGTTTCTAGTTTGCCGGTTCGGATTCCGGCGCCAATAGAATTACTGTTGAACAGAATCTCCAAGGCAAGCTTGCGTTTCGGTTCATACGCACATGGCAACAAGTGCTGGCTCACAATGGCCCGTAGGCTCATCGCCAGCTGAGCTCGGACCTCAGCCTGCACCGACTGCGGAAACAAATCGGCGAACCTAGAGATTGCCCCCTTGGCGTCACGGGTGTGCAACGTCGATAGAACCAAATGACCAGTTTCAGCGGCGCTAAGCGCCATCTGTGCCGTTTCGTAGTCGCGAATCTCGCCAACTAGAATTACATCGGGATCTTGTCGCAAGGCAAAGCGCAAACCTTGTGCGAAATCACTGACATCCGAACCCACTTCCCTTTGCGAGACGATGGATCCGCCGACCGGCTCATATCGAAATTCGATTGGGTCTTCGATCGTTACGATCCTCTGCCTACCTTTACGGTTCAGCATGTCCACGATCATCGCCAATGACGTGCTCTTTCCAGCGCCGGTCATGCCGGTCAGAAGTACAAGTCCATTGCGGAATTCGATCAGTCGTTCTGCAAGTGATTCTGGAAAGCCTGCCCATGCCAACTCTGGGATTTTCGACGCGATGATCCGAAAACATGCCCCGACGCCTTCGCGGGACTGAAAGTAGTTTACGCGTGCCCGTACTTTCTGCTCGGAGTCCCGTTCTACCTGCTCGGAGTCGTTCTGCCCGGTGACCAGGGGATGCGATTGGGAAGTTTCGCGGTGTGTGCGAGGCGTGCAATACGCAAAATCCGCGTTCGAGTGCTCCAGGAACGTTTCGCGAATGGAATCGCTACACAACTCCAGTAACGCTTCTCGCAGTCGATCCGCGCCCAGCGGTTCTGAATCCGTTGGCTGGATCTCTGTTGACTGGGTCCCTGTCGACTGGGTTTCTCTTGCCAGCGCGTCGACTGGCTGAAGCTCGCCGTGCAGCCGAATGGTCGCGGGATAACCCGACATCAGGTGCAAGTCAGACGCACCGGCCTGTTCAGCTGCCTTAAGCCAAACATCGATCTGTTCACGTAAATTGGCAGTAGAAGTCAAAGTCGGTTTCCTTGGCAAGTAATGGGCAATTTGTCAGACAGGCAATTTGCCTCGGGCCTGTTCGTATTGGGCAATTCATTTCCTTGAAATGCTCTGGTTGGAGCGTCTGACGGTAGAGTTTCATCGTTTTGGCGACGGAAGCCAGGATGGCAACGCTAGCATCTCCATCAACCCGAATCAGCGCGAAGTGGACCGGTGGCAATTGTGGGTTTTAAGTGCGGCAATTAGAATCTGCGAATTCTCTCCTTCTTAGCTTATCGCTTCAGCACCTTGAACAAAGTCATATCGCTTATCCGTGACATCGAAATGCCGTCAGCGGGCAAGTGGTTTATGCTGTCGGGTTCGGTCGGAATCGTAGCAGGTGTGGGGGCTATCGTTTTCCAGTTCATGGTGGCTGGTTGCCAGTACGCTCTGGTCGGTTGGTTCGCGGGTTTTCCACACCACGAAGCGGTCGCCGAATACTCGCCCTTCCCTGTCGCCAGTACCAGTTTTTCTCCATGGGCATTGCTCGCGGTATTGACCTTGGGCGGCTTGGTCGCTGGTTGGCTCAGCTGGCAATTCGCTCCGGAGGCTAGTGGCCATGGAACGGATGCGGCAATCGATGCATTTCACAATCGACGTGGCGAGATTCGTCCACGCACTCCGATTATCAAGACGCTAGCATCGGCGATTACTCTGGGAACTGGCGGATCGGCAGGACGCGAAGGTCCCATAGCGCAAATAGGCGCGGGCTTCGGTGCTTGCCTAGCAAGTTGGTTGAGCCTGTCGGCGCGCGATCGCCGGATTCTGTTGGCAGCCGGGATGGGTGCTGGAGTCGGCGCGATTTTTAGAGCTCCGCTGGCTGGAGCCCTCTTTGCTGGGGAAATACTCTACCGAGAAGCGGAGTTGGAGGCGGACGTAATTATGCCCGCCGCCGTCGCCTCGACGGTTGCCTACTCGATATTCTGTTTTTCGTTGCCTGCCGAATATCGCTTCATGCCATTGTTTGGTGATCAAGTCGATTTTGGGCTGACCAACCCAGTCGAACTACTGCCCTACGCGTTGCTCGCACTAGTCTTGGTGGCCGCAGGTGTCTTGTACATTCGGACTTTCTATTGGTTCCACGGCTTATTTGAGAAACTTCCATTTGCGACGCCGATCAAGGCCGCCGCTGGAGGCTTGCTAGCAGGGCTGGTCGGACTGACAATCTATTACGCAAGCGGTCGCAACGACCAACTGTTGGCCGTACTGGGCGGTGGGTATGGAATGCTGCAATCCGCATTTACCGACATCGACCAGTGTAGCCTGTTCGTTTTGTTAATCGTCGGACTGCTGAAGATCCTCACGACTTCGCTGACAATTTGTTCAGGTGGTTCCGGCGGCGTGTTCGGTCCATCGATGGTCATCGGTGGTTGCCTGGGCGGCGCTGTCGGCAAAGTGTTTCACGCAAGCTTCCCGGCGCTGGTAACGCAGCCTGGTGCCTTTGCCGTGGTCGGCATGGCTGGCTTTTTCGCAGGTTGTGCACGTGCTCCCTTTTCGACCATCTTGATGGTCACTGAAATGACCGGCAGCTACCGATTGCTGCTGCCTGCGATGTGGGTGTCGACCCTGTGCTTTCTGCTTATGCGGCGATGGACCTTGTATGAAAAGCAAGTCCCGACCCGTCTCCAATCTCCGGCGCACCGCGGTGATTTCATCATTGACGTATTGGAAGGCATGATTGTCGAAGATGTCTACCAACAAGGTAGGCGCCTCGAGACGGTTCACGAAGGTACTAGCCTGAACGATATCGTGCATCACCTTGCCGAGACTAGTCAGCGGTATTTCCCAGTCGTTGATGACGCTGGAAAGCTAGTCGGCATTTTCTCCGCCGAAGACGTCCGTTCATATCTTTACGATGACACAATTTGGGAAATCGCAAACGCTCGGGATGTGATGAATACGAAAGTCATCACCCTGACACCCGAAGACGATCTAAACGCAGCTCTTACACGCTTTACAGCACTCAACATCGATGAACTGCCGGTCGTTTCCCCCGACGACCCTCAAGTGATCTTAGGCGTCATCCGACGCAAGGAAACGATCGCCGCCTACAACCGCCGCCGCCTGGAACATAAGATCAGCGACTGAGCCAAATATTCGTCGGCGGGGGGATTGATTCGTTTAACCGTCAGCCGGCAG
>DNPC01000497.1 GCA_003501565.1 Planctomycetaceae bacterium
TGATGCCAAGCTGCCCAACGACTGCTTTTCTCCCTATCGTATAGGAGTATGTTGCGGCACCAGTGGATCTGGGCAGTATCAGAATGCACGTTTTGCACTAGATCGCAGCATGCCGCTGGACGAAGAGCTCTGTTTCTACCTGGCAAGAAATCCGCACAAGTTGCCAGCCAGCTTGGGTTGAAGGGGCCTAACCTGGCGCTTGGGGCTGCCACCGCTGGCGGAGGTATCGCTCTTGCGACCGCAATGAACTGGTTACGCCGCGGCAAAGCTGATGCGGTGCTGGTTGGCGGCAGCGAGTCATTTTCGCTGCTAAACGTACTTGGATTCGACCAACTGGGACTCAGCAGCGCGGATGTTTGCACTCCGTTCAGCGGAGAGCCTGGCATGACATTTGGCGAAGGGGCAGGCTACCTTTTTGTTGAATCACTCAGTTCGGCACAATCACGTGGGGCCGCGATCCATGCAATCTTGGCCGCTGCCCAGGTACGAGCGGATGGCTTTGATCCGATTCTCTTCAATCCATCCGGTGGCGGCCTTAGCCGTGCCATTCAAGCTGCCATCCGGCAGGCAAGTCTTGCCCCGGAGGGCATCGACTGGATTCGTGCAAGTGGAACAGGCGGACGCGATCAAGATCTGGCCGAAACGCTTGCCGTCAAAGCTGCGTTTGACCGTCCGCCACCCGTTAGCTCCCTCGAGCCGCAACTGGGTCACGCCAATGGAGCGTGCCCAACGATTGGTTTGGTAGCGGCAGCACTCTGCCTAGAAAACAACTTGATTCCCCAAACGCTTGGCTGCACAGATCCTCGTCAGGGTTGCGATCTCGATTATGTTGCGGAGGCCCCGCGCGAAACCAAACTACAGAACATCTTATGCAACACGATGGCGTTTGGCGGCACAAACTGCGCTATGGTGCTGCAGAAGCCTCCGAACGGTGAGCGGCATACTATCCCTATTCCTGCGTCAGCACCAACTCACAGCCCCACCATCAAGACTGTCGATGAAGTTGTTATTACCGGTATCGGCGTTATTTCCCCGATGGGCTGTGGTTCGGTTGATGATATAGAGTGGCATGAGAATGCTACCTGTTTCAGCAGTGACGAACGCTTGGGAACCTCTCAACCACTTCGTGAAGCTGGACTAGTTCGAGACTTCTCGGCCCGCAAATATTGCCCGAAAATCAAGCTTCGCGGTACCGACCTGCTAACCCAGTATGCCGCCGCAGCCGTATCGCTGGCCCTCAATAACGCATCGGTGATGCCCGGCACCTTCCAACCGGAAAACACAGGCTTGGTATCCGCGATAACGCGTCCTTCCGGCCAAGTTTTCTCTAGGCTGATGGCTCAGCTCCAAGAAGACACTTTTCGCCCGAGCACCGGACGTTTGATGCTCCGCAACGGTCGCTTCATGGTTGCGAGCCAATTGGCCCAGTGGTTTGACCTGAAAGGCCATAGCGCAAGTATTAGCTTGGGAGCGGGTTCAGGATTGCATGGGCTCTGCTTGGCCACGGACCAACTGCTCTCGGACGCTAGCACCGATGCAATGCTTGTTGTCGCCAGTGATGAATTGTCGCCAATGACAGTCGAGCAGCTGCATACTACTGGCGTCTTAGTTGAGGACATGGACAACTTTCATCCGTTCTGCCCTACCGGCCGCGGGCTGGTTCCGGGCGAAGGTGCAATCGCGCTAGTCTTAGAAAGACGTTCATCAGCCCTGTCGCGTGGTGCCAGAACAATATGTAAAGTCCGAGGTGCGAGCAGTTCTTTCGACGCAGTAAGCAGTCAAGTCAATTGGGCTGGACGGGCGGCCTGGGAAGCTCAGGATCCGCAAGGGACTTCTCTGTCGAAGTGTGTTAGCTCAGCGCTGGAGAACGCCACTACTATAGCGAAAGAACTTTACGAAATATTTGGACTAGGATGCGGCGACTACCGACGCGACATCGTCGAAACAACCTTGGTCAGTACGATCGCCCCAAGCCACCGTCCGAGATCAACCACGATGCGCAGTGGACTGTGTGAGTCTTCGAGTGCCCTATTCAATTTGGCGGCAGCCGCCAGCTCGCTGAATCAAGCAGCCGCGGATACAGGAAACTCGAGTGATCTCTTTGATCGACCCTCACTCGTGTTCGCACCCAGTGATCAGGGACATAACGCTGCCGTTGTGATTGGACATTGCAGTAGTTAGCTCCATTTCTTCTGCGTTGGGCCTCAAGCACAGTCTGCCTCCCGACTGACGCAGTTCCGCCCAGGTCCGGTTTGTGCCGAGGTGCTGGACACACGTTGGTCTTGGAAACCGTTGAATTCTGCAGCGTTTCCGTGTGCACCGTTGCATGCGAAGGAAGGCCTGTTGGAATTCTCCCCGATTTTGTCCCGCATGGTAGCGGCAGACACGTCTTAATGGCATGCACACTACCACACTTTTCGGTATGGGAACGGACATCGTTCCCGTTGATCGATTTGCTAGGCTTGAGCGACGCGATGGACGGATTGCCTATGAGCGTTTGCTGTCCAAACGGGAAGCCCAAGCGGCGGCACACATCACCAGCTCGGTTCGGCGGCACCGGTTGTTGGCAACGTGCTTTGCAGCCAAAGAAGCCGTTTTCAAAGCGTTGGGCACTGGGCTGATTGCTGGCATGTCGTGGCGTGACGTAGAAATCGCAAACGCGTTTACGGCGTGTGAGCTACAAGTGCATGGCCAAACCCAACAACATTTCACCGAACAGAACATTACCAGTTGGAAAGTCAGCTGTTCCGCCAATGACCACTTGGCTACCGCTGTCGTGCTACTTTTTGCGAGGAACCCATCATGAGCCGAGACTTTACAATTGGACAACTCGATGTACCGCATCGAGCACTTATCATCGGTGAGAACTCGCTTTCTTCGGCGCTCTCTTCGATCCTTGATACGAAAGATATCGTGCATTCCAGCTGCAAGTCACTTGACGACGGCTTGCCCGTCGGGACAACGGCCATCTTCCATACTTGGTTTCCAAATCCAGATCAGGACAGCCCCCAAGCGCTAGCAATTTATCCGCAAAAGCTCCTCGAGCACTCCCTTGCATCTGCGGCAACGCTCACTGCTAACCATCCAACTGCGGCGATTGTTTCATTCTGTTTTTTGCCAGCCATGTATGTAGGGACTGCACTGGAAGATCACACGTCGAACCTACGTGGAGGAGTCACCGGCGTAACGCGGACGCTCTGCCGAAAGTTTGGTAAGCAGGGACTGCGAACCGCTTGTGTCCAAGGCGGATTGATCGACATGCCAGAAGTAGATGGCTGGGTAAGCGAGGCTGTAAAAACCGTCGAAGTTCCCACAAAGCGCTGGGCAACGGCACAAGAGGTCGCAAAGTTTATGTTCTTCTTGGGTATCCAGAGCACTTACACCACCGGGCAAACGATGGTAATCGATGGTGGCCTGACGTCAGGAATTACTGGAACCTGATCGAAGAATTAGCTGCCCTACAGTAAAGCAGCAGTGCGCAGTACGGCTTATTTGTAAAACGACCTGCACCCAGAGGAAATCGAACCTACCACGATGCTGATTCCATCCAGGCATACGCAGCGCGTTCCAAGCCGATGCACGTAGCTCGCCCCTGGATGGGCCGGTTGGTTGATTCGATGCGGCAAGCTAGTGTGATAACTTGCGGATCGCATCGAACAACTTGCCGGCTTTCTCTGACTGCAGTTGCGGATGCTCTTGTAATTTGTCAGCCAAGGCACGGACCTGCTGACGAGAAAGCGTGCCGAGCGCTTCGTTGGCTGCCGCCGTAACCTCGGATTTCGAAATCCTTGAAGCCGCGCCGTTGCCAGGCTGACCGAGCGTAGGCTTTGCCAATCTCTGCTGTTTGCTGCCTTGCCCTTTCGCATCGCTGGCGTTGCGACTAGAAGCTGAAACGGTCTCCGTGTTTGCTTTTCCAGGTAATGACGGGCTGTTCTGAATTGTCCCCGCCTTACTCATGTGGACTTGGTATAGCGAACGCAATCTTGCGATGGTTCTCGAGACGAGCATATCTTCCACTTGGCCATCTTGCTCGAGCCGCCGAGAGATTTCTTGAATCGCGCTAAGCAACTGCTTGGTCTGATCCTCCGGCAATTTTTGAGCTTGTAGTGTTACGCTGAAATACTGAAGCAGAGCTTGGCCGAGCTTCCTGTGCTTTTCACTCAGCCCTGAATCCGAGATTGCTTGACTGGCTTGCTTAAACATGCCGGTGTTCTCGTTCAGTTTGACAGCCAAATCCGTCATCTTCGAAACGAATTTCTGGCTTTGAAGTCCACCTTCTTTGAAAGCTTCACGAACGTCGCGGATCTCTGATTCAATTTCGTCGCGTTGCTCACCTTTGGGAAGTGCCTCCACTCCACCGAATGCTTCGGTAGCTAGATCAGCCACCATGTCGCGTACTTCTTCGCTATCGTCAGTTACGAACTCACCGATTAAGCTCGGCAGTTCCTTAACAAAGCGGCTGCGGACTTGCTCGTCATGGAGAAGCTTATAGGCAGATTCTTTGTCCTGATAGGGATTTTCTGGCGCCATCATTTCGGCGACGCCCCAGCCGACGAGAGAGGCGACGCATAACGTCGCCGCCCCAATCCCAGCCAGGGTCCGTTTTCGCATAATGCGACGTCTACTCCGAGAGTGTCTTCGGTCCGCTACGGAATCACCATGCGAAAACCGGTTCAACATGTGGCTCACCTCTTTGGCTTCCTGATAGCGATCCTCAGGTGCCAATTCACAGCAGGCCATGATAATGCGAGCAAGACCTTCTGGGACAGCCGGATTGACCTCACGAATATCGGGCAACTCAAGCGAACATCGTTGTGCTAACAAATCGCCTCCCGCAACGCTACTCCATGCCAGCGTTCCTGTTGCAATCTCATAAAGCGTAAGCCCTAATCCATAGATATCACTGCGTGCATCGCAGCTCCCGCGTAGTTGCTCAGGCGCCATGTAACGTGGTGTGCCTACCACGTCGCCCGTCATACTCAATTGAAGATCGCTCTTAAGGACTTTAGCCAGTCCGAAGTCGGTGACCCAGGTCTTCCCACTCTTATCAAGGATCATATTGGCTGGCTTGATGTCCCGGTGAATCACCCCTTGCTCATGGGCGTACTGAAGTGCTGATGCTATCTGCGATCCGATTTTGGCAATAAACAACCAATCAAGGGCCATCTTAGATTCAGATGGCGAAGCACCCGGTTTTTGAGAGTCAGCCAGCCGATGTACCAACATATCCAAACTGGCGCCGTGAACACGTCGCATCACGATGTACGCGAATCGATCGTGAATCCCATGATCATAGACGGGTACGATGTTGGGATGATCCATCGCCGCGCTAGCGCGGGCTTCGACATGAAATCTTTGTAACAACGATGGCGAACGCAGTGTTTGGAGGGGTAGCATTTTGATTGCTACATCCTTTTCCAATCCAACGTGGCGACCAGCGAACACCACTCCCATGCCGCCACGGCCAAGCTGCCGTTTCAATTGGTAGGGACCAATTTGGTTTGGAAGGTTTCCGACACCACCAGCAGGTTGACCTTCGCTACCTTTCAAGACTTCCGCAAGGATGAGAGCCGGGAATTCCTCCAAGATTTCCTGTTTTGCATATGGGTGTTTCTTGGCAAACTCTTCAACAGAGTAGGCAGAATTCTCGCGATAGCATCGAATGAATTCTTCAGCCAAAGTATGGAAGGATGGCGGTGCGAGTTCTTGTGTGGTCATCTGTTTGCACTTGAATACGAATTGGATCAGCTTGGAATGGTCAACCTACCTTCAAATCAGGAATCGAGTCCCTGCTGAAGTTCAAGCAGTTCGTCTTCGTGTGCCTCTCGCAACCGATTTAGCGCGCGGCGATGCCTTTTTTTGGCCGCCTCGAGCGTGATATCCAACTCGAGAGCCGCCTCGCGAATGGTCTGCCCCTCGAAATGCACCAGGACCAAGATCTCGCGTTCAATCGGTGACATGGAAGTGACTATTTTGTGCAGCTTCTCTCGCAGCTCAACACGCTGCAGACGTCCACCGATAGATGTCAGTGAATCTGACAGCTGATCGATATTGATGCCGCTTGATACACCTTGTAGCACTTCGCGACGCAGATCACGACACTGTGCTTCAACGTTGTTGCGGTTCTTTTGAGAGATAACCTGTCGCACCAATCGTCGTAGCCAAATCGTGGGCGGCAAACGTGGGTTATCCAAATAGCGTTGCAGACGTTTGCAATATTCGATGTACGCCTCCTGCAACATATCCGAGTCATCCATTCGCTTTACAAGGCGACGATCGATGCGGAAGCGCGCCATCTTCTTTAGATTTTCGCGGTTGGCCTCAAAGAAAGCGACCCGTTCAACCTGCCCGCCATCCCGCAGCTTCCGAAAGGTGGCATCCTCCTGGACGGGCTGAGAAAGCACAGCGCTAAAATCTGTCATGACCGTTTCCCTGCGAGTGTCGTGTGTTCAGACGTTGCGTGGCCGCTCGCTATTTGGCCACGTCGTGACAACTGATTCACGTCGATGCGAATCATAAAGGGGCATGTGCTGCCGCTACCGTTACAACCGGTATACATCCAACCAGTTTGTGGAGGTGAGCCGTTGGCCTAACATCCGCTTGCTTCCCCCCGACAAATCTTAGAACGTCCTATCAACCTGACTGGCCAAGAACGCTTTTACGTTTACTGGCACCGGTGAGTGAATCGGGGTTGTTCCGTTTGCAACGCTTCGCTCCCCTCCTATGGCCTGCCATGCGGAAAACCGCAACACAACAATTGAAAGCATTTTGAACTAGGACCTATCCGAAACAGTCATTTTGAGCCGTATGCACGCTCACGCTCAAAACGATCAAATTGCAAACCGGGACTTCAAAACACACTGATTTGCGTCGTCGGTTCGATAAACCACCGAACTGTTTGCTGCACATTCTGGTCATGCCATCACTTCGGATGAGTAACCAGCATCCGTTTTTGTCCCCTAGCCTCTCGATCAACTCGTCTGATCACACAGGACGCGATGTACCTGGCGTCTTTCCTATCCGAGTTCAATACAGATCTTCCGGGGTCCGATATGACTTCATCTTCACCTTGTGTCTGGTTGTTCCCAGGGCAAGGCTCCCAAGCGGTTGGAATGGGTGCCAGGCTATTGAAGGGATATCCCTCGGCCGAACGGACTTTTGAACTTGCCGAAGATCTGTCGGGACAACCCATTCTGAAAGCAATGCTGAGAGGACCGGAGACTGCTTTGGCACAAACTGAATTGCTGCAGCCGACCTTAGTAGCACTTAGCTGTGTCTATGTTGACCTTATGCGAGAGGCAGGGATAAGCCCTCACTTGGTTGCTGGCCACAGTCTGGGTGAATTGCCCGCACTTTACGCCGCCGACGTCTTGCAGCTTGAAGATGTGTTGCGGTTGGCAGTCCGGCGTGGCCAACTGATGAGCCAAGGACCTGCAGGCGGGATGATGAGCGTCAAGTACTGCGAGCAGTCATTGCTTGAAGAATTGATCGCCAAGACTGAAGAAGGTATCGTTTGTTTAGCCAACATCAACGCCCCGACGCAATTAATCGTTTCTGGTGATGAAGCTGGCTTGGCAGCCCTTGCAGATCGAATATCCCAGGCCTCTGGCGAAACACAGCGGCTAAACGTCAGCGGTGCGTGGCATAGTCCGCTGGTTGGTGGTGCAGCGTATGAATTCAGCAAGTCCCTGAGCCTTACGGATTTTGCCGATGCAAGCTGCGACGTGGCAATGAGCTCCACGGCAAGGATCTCCACCAATGGCGAAATGATTAAGAATACGATGCTTCGCCAGATGTCCAGCCCAGTATTGTGGCACCAGACGATTGATCTAATTTGGGGCGAAGGCTACCGTAAGTACTACGAAGTCGGACCAGGCAAAGTCCTTAAAGGGCTGATGCGACGCATTGTGCCAATCTCTGAGGCTTATGCTTTCAGCGGGCTGGAAACGGGAACGACTCTAAAGCACCTCCTTAAGCAGCTGACCTCCCGATCCGGCGAGGTCACATCGTGAACACGCCCAGTCCACCGACTGCTTGGGTCTTTCCTGGCCAAGGCTCACAGACGCCCGGCATGGCCCGTAAGCTCCTGCAAGAGTTCCCGGAAGTCAAAGCAAACTTTGTAATTGCTAGTGACTACTGTGGAGAAGACCTACTGCTTTTGCGTGAACAAGGTCCCGAGCACCGTCTGGGCCTGCCACACATCGCTGAGCCACTGCTGGCCGCTACACAGATTGGCTTTGCCCAGGTTTTGATGCATGCTGGTTTATCGCCAGCGGTTTGCGCCGGCTATAGTGCTGGCGAAGTCGCATGTTTCTACGCGGCTGGCGTCTTGTCACTTGAGGATGCACTAGCCGCTGCCGCCATCCGTGGTCAGGTGCTCAAGGATGCCTGTGACCCTGACTCGCAAATGATCGCTGTGTCTGGTTGCAAATGGCAGAAGCTTGAGACGCTGGTTCCTGCGGAAGTCCAAGTAGCTGCCTGGAATGCTCCAGACGCTCATACTTTTGTCGGACCAGTCGCCGCCATCGACGGGTTCTTAAAGACCATCGCTCACCTTAAAGCACAAGTTGCTAGCGTGAACGTGAGCGGTCCATGGCATAGCCGCAGTATTCAATCGACTGCTGACGAAGTTGCCACAAGACTGGAAGCTCTCAACTTCCACTCCCCAAACATGCCTGTACTCCTGAGTCATACAGCTCGGGAGTGCACCGAGCCCGCCGCGCTGCGTGCAGGGCTCGCTCAGCAAATCGCTGCTCCAGTTCAATGGCAACGAACCGTAAGCGAACTTTGGAACTCCGGCATCCGCAACGTGGTTGAGCTTGGCTCTGGCCGAGTTCTTCAAGGGTACATACGTCGAAACTGGCTCCAATTCAGTAATTACACAGTTACCTGCGTCGAGACCTCACGCGGTTCGATCGGCCCACTCAAACGACTTCTCAAAACTCCCACGCAAGGAACTCTCTAGTGAAAGACCTGCATGATCGTGTGGCGCTCGTGACCGGCGCCTCGCGGGGGCTCGGTCGCTACATGGCTCGCGAACTGGCCGCCCGAGGTGCGCATGTTGTCATTAACCACCGCGTAGAAGAAACACGCCCCTTGGCCGAACAAACGCTTCAGTTGATCGAAAGCGACGGAGGGCAGGGCACGATCATCCGCGCTGATGTAACTGTGCCTGCTGAAGTCACAGCCATGGTGAATCAAGTTTACAAATCACTACGTCGCATCGACATCCTCGTCAACAACGCGGGTGCGACGCGCGACGACTTTTTCTTAATGATGCGGCCAGAATCTTGGCACGCTTTGATGGAAGTCCACTTGGATGCGGTCTACACCTGCTCCAAAGCGGTGATCCGCCGAATGTGTGCTGCGAAGCAGGGCGTGATCATCAACATCGGTTCCGGCTCAGCCTTGGTCGCGATGCCTGGCCAAGTCAATTACAGCGCGACCAAAGCAGGGCTTCTCGGTTTCACTCGCAGCTTGGCTAGAGAGGTTGCAGATAAGAACGTCCGAGTAATGCACATCGCACCGGGCTTCTTCAAAAGTGACATGACTGAGTTATTGACACAAGAGTTCATCGACGAGACCTACGAAGCAACTCCCCTGGGCCGCTGGGGACTACCAGAAGAGCTGGCAGATATCGTTGCCTTCCTAGCATCTGATGACGCATCCTATCTGACCGGACAGTCGATCGTTGTTGACGGCGGACGCGGCGCTATCGAAGCCGACGTGGGCTTCTGGACTTCTCGCGCGTAGTTTCGTCCCTTTCGTTTCCCACAAAACCGAACATGCAATAACACCTGGAGAACCCATGACTACGCAAGCCGCACCCGAGAAATTTGAACTGGATCACCGCGCTGTCAGGCATTTGATGCCTCACGGCTACCCATTCCAGATGTTTGATATCGTCGAAGAGTATGATCATGCGGCAGCTCGAATGGTCGCAATCAAGAATGTCTCACAAAATGATCCATTTTTGCCAGGCCACTTCCCCGGCAACCCTATTTTCCCCGGAGTGCTGACCATCGAAGCCCTCGCTCAGACGGCCGGTTGTTGCTGGATTGTCAACCGCCTGATCAACAACAGAATCCATCCTGATGATTTCCCTGCTCATGTCGATAACATCAACGACATGGCCACCGTATTGGCGGAAAGTAAAATCAAACACACGCACCCGGTGTATCCGGGTGATCAAATCCGGTTGGAAACAAAACTCTCACTTTCACGTGAAGAAATGTGTGTCTTCAAGGCGGTTGCATCGGTCAACGGCAACGAATCCAGTAGAGGTTCGCTGACTCTCGCTCGGATTCCATGGAACGCACCTCCGTCCTAACACACGGCACGCAGATCACCCGCCCCCGGAACCGGCAAACAATCCGGCGACCCAAAGGCGGCCCCCAGATCCACCGTCACATTCGAATCCCCATGAACATCGAATCGCTCACCTCCGACACTATCGATGACTGGCTTGAATCCAGCAGCGACTTTCGAATCGTCGAGTACTACGCATCTTGGTGCATCTACCACTTGCTAACGCGGCGAAAGTTAGAGCAATTGGGTAGGGCACTCGAGTCAATGAATCTGCCAGTCCGGTTAGGTGCGATCGACTCACTTGGGAACGAATCCGCTTTCGAACGCCTCGGCATACAACGTGTACCAACTATCTGCTGCTACACATCGCTGCAGAGAATTATGTGGGTCGGAGATACCGACCTTGATTTGATGCTGGAACAAGTTCACCAAACCACGCTAAGCACAAGCAAATGAAAAACCAGACTCCTGTTGCATTGGTGACCGGTGGGTCGCGAGGAATTGGTCGAGCGACCTCCCTAGAACTCGCCCGACGCGGTTACTCGATTGCCATCAACTACCACAGTCGATCTGCCGAAGCTGAAACGCTACGCGATGAACTCCAATCCAAGGGGCACGACGCAGAGTGCTATCGAGCGGATGTGGGGGATCGCGAGCAAGTCAATGCGATGTGCCGAACCATTGAATCCAAGCAAGGCCCAACAGAAGTTCTCGTCAACAATGCGGGAGTCACGCGTGACGTATTGTTCATGATGATGCAAGCTCGTGCCTGGCAAGACGTAATGAATACGAACTTGGACGGCGTCTACAACTGCTGCAAGGCAGTCAGCCGTTACATGTGTGCTCGCAAACGAGGTGTGATGATCAACATCGGCTCAGGATCGGGAATTTCCCCGCGTGTAGGTCAGACAAACTACAGCTCAAGTAAGTCTGCGATTATCGGTATGACACGTTCACTTGCGCGAGAAACCGCCCCTTATGGGGTACGAGCACTAACAGTTGCACCCGGCTTTACACGCACCGAATTGGCCGACATGGTTGATGCAAAAGCCATTGAACACTCGCTAAGTATGATTCCGCTAGCGCGTTGGGGCCTTCCTGAAGAAATCGCAGAAGTCATTGGCTACATGGCTAGCAACGATGCTGCCTACATTACCGGAGTCACGATCGTCGTCGACGGTGGACGCGCTTCAGGAGAACAGGAATTCGGCCCCTTCGCGGCTTGTTAAGGCCTGGATCTCAGGACCCTTCAACATCCTTCGCTTTTCGAAACCGTGAGATAATAACAATGAACCACATTGCGAACCCACCACCGACTATATGCCTTAGTGCGGCGGCTTGTCGCAAACTTCTGCCACATCGCGACGTTATGGCGTTCATTGATAGTGTACCGATGTACTGCCCCGAAAGCCGGCAGCTGACAGCGATAAAGCGGATCGCGACCAGTGAGTTTTCTGTCCGAGGTCACTTCCCGCGAAAACCGATGTTCCCTCCGACCTTCGTTATCGAGGCTCTCGCACAAGCGTGTGGGATCATGATGAACATGGAAAGGATGCGGGATCAATCACAAGTGGAGCTACTAAGACTTGAAGATCCGGAATATCTGTCACGAATCCCGCCTATTCCCTTAAGTGTTCTGGCAGAAAGCAATGTCAAACAGCGTTCGATAGCCCTGCCGGGTGACACACTTACACTCGAAGCCGAAATTACACTGCAGCGTCAGGAGTTCCGTTACTTCAAGGTCGCGGCGATGGTAGGTGCCCGCCAGATCGCTGATGGAACGATCCTGCTGTCTTACCCTGACTATATGGACTAGGGCTGCACCGGAACTCACCTCAACTGCCGCACGTTGCTAACAACTGACTCGGAGCTACTATGTTGTCGACTTTTCTTCGCACCAAGTGCTTACTCGCATGCTGCTTGACTTTCTCCCTCACAAACACCGGCACACGTGCCCCAGTTGCCCTTGCAGGTGAGCACGCTGTTGAGGTAATTGCACGTGATCCGGCGGAACTACAGCGGATTCAAGCGCATTTGCCAACTGTTGTTAGCAACGGGCTGAGCGAATCGGCCTCAGACTTGGTGGGTCCGCTACACACTGCTTTAAGCCAGAACCAACCCCTGGGCGTTTGGCTGGACTGGAAAGCCAACGATACCCCACCTGAAACCGTTGTGTTTACACGCGGTCCTGCGATGCATAATATCGACGAAGCGCTTCAAACCCAGAAGATCAATCGGGAACTGGTAGGCGGCGGCGTCTACGAACTCCAGCTGCCAAGCCCGTTGTACTACCGACAGTCAGGAGACTGGCTGTACATCTCACACTCAATGAGTGCTGTAGAGAGTGTGCGGCAAGCTCCGGTGTTTGACTCCGCTTCCCAGCATCCTCTCAATACCTCGATCCAGCTTGCGAAAATCCCAGCGTCGGTTCGAGCGGAGGTCGCCAAGATTCTTGCTCTACGTTGCTTGCCGACCGAAATTGCCACAGCACGAGAACTATCATCTGATTTGATAGTGCAAATGTTCGTCAATCGGCTGTTCGATTCGATCAGTCAGCAAGGTGATGAAATCCACATCGGTGTCGCGAATTTGGAAGCCGGAATTTCCGCCAGTATTGATGTTCACGGACGGCTACCGCAACCGACCAGTCAGTTCAGTCGCCTGTGCTTTGAGGGCGGTATGGATACAACCCAAGCACTGAATCACGGCAGCGTTTATACCCGTCTTTCTGAACGCGAAGTTGGGATGCTTAGCTGGTGGGCACAATCACTGGCCGAGCAAGTACGTGGCGATCTTCGCTCTGCTAACATTGAGGATCGAGAGGGTAGCGAAGCTGTTGTTGAAGTTACCAAAGAGTTAGCTCGCTTAGTGGCTGAGGTAGCGATATCGGGCGAGATCGAAACTTGCTTTGCATTCGTTGGTGACGAAGAACAATCCCCGATTCTGGGTATTGCCATCCCCGATGCGCATCGTGCCTGGACTACCATCGAAGACCTGAGTCAGCACGTAGCGCTGGGGCAACTCGGGATCACTAGCACCGAACGACTTGCTAAGTCGGTCGACGGATTCGACTTCCACCGCATCACGATCGGTGAATCGGGAGAAGACGCGAGCTACATTACGCTGGCCGTTGGTGACCAAGCAATCTTCGCGACCGCAGGTACGCCAGGCGTTAAATCCCTCGAAGCTCTGTTGGCAGCTTACCGCAAAGATGCTCGGGCGCCGCAGCCACTGACCCTACGTTTGAACCACTTCCCCCTTGCCAATCTATTTGGCTGGAAAACACTTGGTGACAAACCAGCTGCGAAAATGGAGCCCGCAACCATCAGCAGCCGATTCGCTGATGAAGGCTTCCACATGAACATCATCTTTTCAGCTGCTGCCCAGTAAACCAATCATTTGTGACTGTTCGGCTTGATGCAAAATCACCGAACGTCTTCGAGCACCGGCGGTAGCAATTTGAACTTTGCGATCGGCGGCTGCTCAGCCTTCTTGTCCGGAAGCACCGCGGTTGCTGCCGAAGCGGGTTTCACCGTCATAGGTATGCCGTCCCAAGAATGCTGATCTTGAGCTCCCGCATAGGCAACAGCCCCATACGGACCAGTGGTGGATCTATCCCGATTGTGTGAGTGAGAGCTTGGTCTTTGAGTACTGGGAGTCCGCGAAAGCGTGGCAGTCGTATTCAGCTGCACCCGATCTTGCGGTCGTATGAATTCATGATCCAGCCCAGGATCGTTATTTGAGTACGGCGAAGCTTGCGGATCCAGAACCGCCACCGCTAAGTCTTCCATCAACGTGCCGCGGGCGAGGCCAAGCGCAACGATAGCGATTTGATAATCCATTTTCGATAACTCAAGCAGTGTTTGTGCATCAACCTGCTCCCGCGTGAGGTGAATCCCCGCTTCCACCGGGATGGTCACACCCAACTCATACTTGCGGTTATGATTTGCGAGCCTACGTCTGACCAACACGACGCGTTTTCGATTCAGCTCAATGGTCTTGAGTGCTCGCCGCACCTCTTCAATTGCGCTCGCCGTTTCATGTGAGATCTGCAAATACTGTTGTTGCAGCACAGCAGATTCCCTCGCCAAAGCAACTTGCGCATTGGTGACGGCAGTCCGCCCGATTCGATTTGCGTACGGCCACTTGATCTCGACTCCAGCTGCAAACTCTTTCAGTTCTTGATCTAACAACTCGGCAACAGCGGAACTCTGCGGCTGTGTGTTGTTGCCAAACAGCTCATCGCCAAATCCAAGCACACGCACTTGTGATATCACATCGACTGTTGGCTGTAACGTGAGCTTACTGGCCATCAGCTCAAGTTGTTTTTGCTGCACAACCCGTTGTTGACGAGCAATCTCTGGACGTCGGGCGAAGGCTGCCTCTTGTGCTGAATGCCAATCAAGAATTAGCGGCACATCGGTAGGCTGCTCGGATGGACGCAGCATGAAATTCCCAACAGCTGGCAACCCCATCAAAAATCTTAGTCGGCGTTCCAATGGCAGTACACCAAGCTCCGTTCCAGCCAACAGAGCCCCGTTGGGCCCTAAAACTCCTGAGATGATTCTCTCTGGAGCGCCGGAAAAGACGTCCTGCACATCCAGTTCCGAAGCCAACAAGGCTTGCCTGGCTACATCGATTGCATCGGGATCGCCCAACCCTTCACGCTCTTTGGACTCGGCAATCTGAACAAGTTGACGTGCTAATTCTTCCTTGCGTACTACTGCATCAAATCGCCGATAGGCAAACTGCAACAACCAGTAATTCCGGGCAACGTTGTACATCAAATCG
>DNPC01000495.1 GCA_003501565.1 Planctomycetaceae bacterium
CTCCTGGCAGGAGTTAAAGGCATTTCCATTATCGTTGGCCGTCGCAATCTTGGTGAGTGCATCTTGGCGTTCGAATTCGGGCATTCCCCCGAAATGATCAAGAGCATTTCACCTAAGTTGGTTAGCGAGATTCTGGACCGCAACGGGACGGCAGCCCCAGAAGTCGCAACATGGAGCCCCAAGGTTGAGGGCAACACACTGATGCTACAGGGCCCAATCAGTGAACCGAGTCTGGATGGTGTGCTAAGCATCCTCAGCCTTAGAGGGCACGCTGATGGAGTTGCCGGTTCAATGAACAAAGAGGAAGACAGGTCAGAGGGCAACTTGGTCGCTTACACCACCAAGAAGTACTTTGATGATGTGAATCGATTCATCGAGCGCGTTCGAAAGTATGAAGCGCAAACGACCGGTTACCGTGCGAAATGGAACGATCAGAACGCGCGTCACATCGAAGAACTCGGAACGCTCAACGTCGACCCAGAGATGGTCAACTACGGCTCTTCCGTTGCCAGCATGCTGCGTGGCAATGCAGCCGCAATTACCAAGGGCAATGTGGCTGCCGGACAGTTGCAAGCGGCCAATCAAGGCAATGCCGGCTACGGGGGTGAGTACTACGGTGGATACTACGGGGGCTACAGCGGATACTACGGATACGGCGGCTACAGCTATCAGAATGCCGGACGTCAGAATACCGCGATTGCCGCACAGCAGCGGATGGGAGCCTTTGGCAGTTACAAACAAGCTCAGTCGGCAATCGACGAGTTGACGGCCAAAACCCGGCGAGAAATGACGGCTAAATACAACATTCAGTTTTAGCCTGCGATGTAGCCTTACTGCCATTTCGGCCAAATCCGTCCTCGGGACGGATTTGGATGCGCCTGGGAAATCGCGCCCGGGAAATCGCGGTTGGGTAGTACGCTGCGGTTATGAACGAGGGTACCCGTGTCGTTGGGTAGCGTTCCGTCGCATTGCTTGGACGCCAGTTGGGCGGACGGCAATAATTTTTCGATGACTTTGCAATAGCGAAAGAACCATGGGGGCTTCTGCGGTGTATCAGCGTGTTCTTGGTTGTGTGGTGGTTTTGACCGCTATTGCGTTTGCGCGTTCGGCGGAAGCCCGGCTGTGGAGTAGCGAAAACGGTCACTACAAGACAGAAGCGGACCTGATTTCCTTCAACAAAGAGCTAGTTGTTCTGAAAAAGCCCGGGGGGTCGCTCATCGCGGTTGAGCTCAAAGAGTTGAGTGAAGCCGACCGAAAATACGTCGCAAGCAAAGAAGCGAAGAAGGAGGTAGAAAAAGCCTCTGGCAAGCTGCAAACCTGGACGGGCATCGATGGAATGAAAGTCCGTGGTAGCATACTAGCGTTCGGTCGTAAGGACCTAGTGCTGCAACGTCGACGCGGCAAAGTTGTGGTGAACGATAAACTGTTCGAGGATCTTGACGAGCTGCATCAACGCCTTGTGCTCAAGATTGTGTCGCAGCTCGCTGAAACCAAACTCGAAGATGAAAAACAACTGACCGAGTGGAGTAAGGCACTCGGTGGGCAGCCCAAGACCTATACGCTCGAAGGTGTCTTGATGGAGCTGGAGAGCGGGGATCAAGTTGGCGTGCCGTTCTTCTTGTTTTCGAAGGAAGACCTCGAAATACTCCAGCCTGGTTGGGAGCGATGGCTGGAAAGTGAAAAAGATCAAGGGACGCGCGATGAAGAAAGTTTTCTAATGCGCTCGGCCGCACTCGCGTATCAACGTGATCGTGCTGAAAGACGGCAAATCGAACGCATGAAGCTGAGCCTCCTGGGGGCAGCTACCGGTGTAGTCAACATCTGGGAGGTAGGCTTGCGATCGCGTGCCAATGGACGTCCGATGCGAGTGTTGGTTACCGCTGAAAATAATGTACAAGCTGGCCAAATTGCACTTCGTCAGAATCCAGGATTTGCGATCATCGGTGTGCGGAAAGCTAGTTACTAAATGACTAGCCCTGGGCAAGAACCAGAACCCTTGGATTCTCCGTCACGTCTGCAAATCTTAGCGGTTATGCGTCGGCGGAAGCGTTTCTAAGTAGTTGACCCCGTGGGACGGCGGGTCTTGCATAGCATCCTCTGGTTTTGCTTTCTCTAGTGAAGATACGTAGCAGGTTCGAAGCAGACCTGCATCTGTTGGCTGGTGCTGATCGAGTCAAATCTGAGCGCAGCCCCGGAAGGGTTAGTTGAGCCGCTATCTGCGTCGCGGTACATTGAGCTGCGGGTTGGCTGAAACCTGTGGGCGCACACCCCATCTGCTTGCAGCGAGTCCCTTTGCTATCCGCGCACCCAGCATCAGGTAACTGTTCTTGAGACCGTCTCCTTCGAACCAAACGCTTCAGACGATTTGTCAAGCCGTGATCGCGACGGCAGTCGTCACTTACATGGTCTATTGGCTGCGGCCGGTCCTCGTTCCCTTCGTGGTCGCGTTGCTGGTCGTCAGCGGAGTCACTCCAATTCTACAATTGATGGAGCGAACTCTACGCGTCAATCGACTTACGGCTGCAGTAATCGCCTTTGTTACAGGCTTGCTGTTACTGGCCGCTCTGTGCGTTTGTCTCTGGATTTCGGTACGGCAAATTGAGGAAGAAGGTCAGGCTTACCGTGCACGTGTCAGTGAGCTTGTACTCGTTGTGCAGGGCTGGATGCCAAACAGCGTCCTTGATCCATCGAACAGCTCCGATCAAGAGCAGAACCTGGAAGAACAGAATCCTGGAGAACAAGGTGGTGCGCCTATTGAAGGCGGAATTCCACCGACAGGAGAAAACGAGCTCAAATCGGACCTCTCCGATGAAGCATCTTCGGGCAATGATTCCGGCCAAATAATTGGGACCGCCAACGTCGATGATTCGGATGCCGACGCGGTTGCCGAAGGGGAGCTGGCGATGCCAGCCCCCGCGGGAACGCTCCCTGACCCGCAGCCTCTGCCAGCGGCTTATGTTGGAAATCTTCGCGAGATGGCAGATGGGTTCATTCGGACGGGCTTAACACGGCTGAGTGCCGAGTTGTTTTCAATCTTCTCAACGAGTGTCGTCGTACTGATATACGTCTTCTTCCTTTTGTTGGGCAGCGCGGAAACATCTGGTTCGCTGGCGTCCGTCAAGGCGGTCGATCAACAGGTGCGATCCTATTTGTTCCTCAAGACAATAATTTCGGTGCTGACTGGTGTTTGCTTCGGTGCAGCACTATGGGTATTTGGAGTGCCAATGTCTTTGACATTTGGCATGTTGGCCTTCTTGCTGAATTACATCCCAAACGTCGGCCCAGTCGTAGCTAGTCTGCTGCCGATTCCATTTATCTTACTTGATCCCGACGGCGGAATAATATGGATGCTGGCAGCGATCTCCATCACGATGACGATACAGGTCGTCAGTGGCAATGTGGTTGAACCGATGTTGATGGGCGACTCATCGGACCTACATCCCGTTGTGATTCTGTTGGCACTGATGTTTTGGGGGATGATGTGGGGCATCACGGGTATGTTCCTGGCAACGCCAATCACTGCCGGACTGAAGATCGTCCTTGAAGGCAACCAGGCGACTAAACCGTTTGCAGAGATTCTAGCAGGCCGTTTTGGAGCACTACGGCAAGACACCCTGAAATTCTAGCGCTCCCGAGCGCTGGCCGTCGTTCACGCGGCGAGGTTGAAGCTCGCGTTTCTAGATGAGCACGCAGGCTGCGCAGACGCGCATAGCTCCGCCGATGACGCTAGGCTTGCTGGCGAGCCATCATTTGCGCGTTGGACGGCATGCAACCTTGCGCGGCGGATTCGCAGCAGCCGGTTTGTCTATGAATCCTTCGCCGTTCGGCGGGCAAGGACGTAATAGAACACGGGTGTAAGGAAGATTCCGAAGATGGTAACGCCGAGCATCCCAGAGAACACGGCGATGCCCAGCGGGCGACGCATCTCAGCGCCAGCACCGCTGGCAATTGCAAGAGGTACG
This sequence comes from Planctomycetaceae bacterium, assembly GCA_003501565.1. GTDB lineage: Bacteria > Planctomycetota > Planctomycetia > Pirellulales > Pirellulaceae > Aureliella. The sequence continues at coordinate 3,963 of DNPC01000495.1, forward strand.
ACGCCCAAGATAAACGCGAGCGAGGTCATCATGATTGGCCGCAGCCTGAGTCGACACGCTTCGATGGTTGCATCAAACTTGCTCTTGCCTTTGGTTTGTTCTTCCTTCGCGAACTCCACGATCAGGATTGCGTTTTTGCTCGCAAGGCCGACCAACACAACGAAGCCAATCTGCACGAAGATGTTGATGTCCAATTGTGCAGCAGCGATGCCAACAGCGCTGCTTAGCAAGCACATTGGGACAACTAGTACAACTGCAAACGGCAACCGAACACTTTCATATTGCGCCGCGAGAACCAAGACGACTAGAACGACTGCGATGGCAAACACGATCAAAGCCGTGTTGCCGGCTTGGATCTGCAGGTAGGTGAGCTCTGTCCACTGGGCGTCCATTCCCGGCGGTAAAGAATCTTTGGCGACATTATCGATGGTGACAACGACATCTCCGGAGCTCATGCCCGGAATGCTTAAACCATTGATTGCAGCCGCGTTCATCCCGTTGTACCGAGTGACCAGTGCCGGCCCGCTGCTGTTCTCAATCGTAGCAACGCTACCGAGTGGGACTAAATTGCCAGTGTCCGTCCTCACGCGAAGCTGGGTGACTTGATCAGGCGAAATTCGGTAGGCCGGATCGGCTTGGAGGTTGACCTGCCACGTGCGGCCAAACTGATTGAAATCGTTAACGTAGCTTCCGCCTAAATAAACCTGTAGGGCCGAGAAGACCTCTTGAAGCGGCACACCCATCATCTTGCACTTCGTCCGGTCGACATCGACATACATCTGAGGTGTTCGAGCACGAAAGCCACTGAACATGCCTAGGATACCAGCCTGCTGAGTGCCTTCTTGGGAAAGCTGATCAGCTGCTTGC
>DNPC01000737.1 GCA_003501565.1 Planctomycetaceae bacterium
ATGCGAAGTCGCGTGGAAGGCACCTATGCCACTGGTGTAGGAGTGGTTTCGACTTTGTTAGCGGCCTACATGCATATCAGGGATTCACGATTAAAGGTTGGTCGAAACGAGTTCATGGACCGTCAGGAGAACTTTGTGGCGATCCTGAATCCTGCTTGCCTAGCGCAAGCTGCCATAGGTCCTTTTCGGCCATGATGCTCTTCGGACCGTCGCCATGAAGCCAGCCTCTTGCTGCGTCATCCCCGCGCAGTTTCGTGTCCCAGAAGGCCGTTGAAAGTGCCAGAATTACGCGGTGGTGGTTGGGGTTTCGGTTTCGCCGGCGTCCCTCTCCATCACCGAACGCATGATGCTCAGCGTTCTCCAAGACAAGCTCATACCTGTCAATCGTTTGGGGTAAAGCCGGATACACTCGGCGGCGATCGGCCACTGTCGTGTCGTTGATTGGTGACGTATCTTTCGTCCCCGTCATTAGCATCCAAGGGATCGCAACCTTACCGAAAGCATCGTCGGGTTTAGTCATTCGAGGGCTGTTGGGGCTAAACATCAGTGCTGCGGCGATTCTTCGATCGGTAAAACGCTGGCCCAATAGAGGTGACGACTGTCCGCTCACGCCTTGCGTTGTTGCGGCGCCGTAGGAATGCCCGCTCATTCCAATATTCTCAAGATCGAATCGCCCATGGAATTGATGGTCCTCTTTTGTATTCCACTCTTCGATTTGATCAATCACGGTCTTGACATCCTCAAATCTCGCTTTGGTCGCCTGGAACGTGGTGGATTTGCGTAGAGCGTCCAGTCGTTCGCGCAGCGGAACATATTTCCAGACGGATTCGTCACTACCGGTATGCTGCATTGCGATCACCGTGTAGCCACGCGCAGACCAATGCTTGCCACAGTAGCCGCATGCCCTGCGTGATCCACCGAGTCCGTGACTAAACAGAATTACCGGTGCAGGACGTTTTGTATGCGGCAGATAAACCCGAATGGGTATGTCACGGTCGCGCCGCCGGTCTCTGATCGAAAGATCAATCGGCGGCGTCAACTTGTCGTTCGCGAGCTGCAGTGGATCATAGTCTCGCGCATTAGCCGGAGTCCCACCAAGCAATATCAGTAGGAAAGCTGAAGCCAATCGTAGACCTAGCGAAACAGGTTGCAAATCTTCACCCCTTATGATTATCGGGAGCAGTTTTCACGTTTGTCACGTTGGTGTTAACAACACTAAATCGCCATGGAGGTTTCGGCGAACAAATGTGGGAAGACTCTGCGGACCGCTTATTTGGCGTGCATCGAGTGGATTGGGAAGCTACCGCCCGTGGCTAGGCGGCATTGCGATCTTGAGCTTCTTGGGCGATGGCTTCAATCCGATCTTCCAAGTCCCTAACGCGCCGACATAGATAGTGGATTGGTGGAATGGTCATAAAACAAAGTGGAATCCACATCCCCCAGAGCATTGAGACGCCTCTACCTTGCATAAACAGGCTAGAGATTAAGTGCGATCCGATATCCATCAATGCGCCTCCCATGGCGAAGATCAAAGCGATTCGGACCACCGCGCTGTCGGATCGTTGTGCGAAGGTCTCAATCGTTTGCGTTTCAGCATTCTTCATCGCGATACCTGTGATCGGTGAACGTTCGGTTCGGAAAAACTGAAAACGGCATTATGCCGCCAGCCTAGAAACATCATGGTAACACGGATTATGCAAACTCTCGCTACTGGGTTTTTCCAGGCCAGTATCCTTGGTCACGGCATCGAAGATCCCTGGGAGGCAGTGTAGGACGCAAGACAGCTTTGCTCAGTACATGGATTCCGCCGAATCGAATCTAACCTACCAAGGTGTGATGAGGTCGCCACATTCGCATTGGTGAGCTTAACGTCTGTCCAATGCTGCCCGGTCGTTAATTGCCGTCATTGAACTTGCATGCGTAGCTCGGCTTTTGCTACCTTTCCAGCTCTGACTTCATCAGATCTGCCCGAAATACACTGCTCGAAATGCTGGCAAAACCAAGCGATTCCAATATTGCCGTTGTGGTGCCTTGTTACAACGAGGCACACCGTTTCGATCGGGCTGCCTTTGTGCGATTCAGCCGCGAGAATCCACACTGTCATTTCATCTTCGTTAACGATGGAAGCCAAGACGGCACGTCAGTGGTTTTGGAGTCACTTCGTGAGCAGGTCGGCGATAGACAGGTTACTGTTCTAGAACTCGCCAAGAACGTTGGTAAGGCCGAATCGACTAGATATGGGATGCGTTACGCTCATTCGGTCGATTACTCGGTAAGCCGGGGCATAGGCTACATCGGTTATTTGGATGCGGACTTGGCTACTCCGTTCAACGAACTCCTGGCGATGCATCAAGTTGCCAAAAATAACATCGCGATTCAGGCAATCGTCGGCAGCCGGTTACAGTTGTCGGGGCGCCGGATCAGGCGGAAGACACTGCGCCGCTTTGTAGGCAGCGTATTTACGGTATTGACTCATTGTTTGTTCCGCCTTGGCCTGCGTGATACGCAGTGCGGAGCAAAATTGTTTCGCAATCAAGCTTGGCTTGGCCAAGTGACCGCTCATCCCTTTCACGACCGCTGGTTGTTCGACGTCGAGTTACTGGCGCGAATACGCAGGGTCTTTGGACAGGAATTCCGGAGTGTCGTATACGAATATCCACTTGACCAATGGGTAGATGCCGAAGGCAGTCGTTTAAAGCTAAAAGATTTTGTATTAGGACCAGGCCGGCTAGTTGCTCTCGCAATTCGCTACGCTGTTGACCGCAATTCCTTTGTAGAACCTGCGGAAGAGATTTCCGAAAAAACCTACACGCTGCCGATTGATCTGTATGATCGGCGCGCAGCTTAGTTTCCATCCAGAACCCCGCCACCGATCAAGCCCGAATACTGATGAACACAAGCTCTGCGACGCAACAAAACACTTGGAAATGGTCTTTTACGACGCAGCAGGGCATTAAACAAGCAGGCGGTAGCCTGCTCGTCTACGCTTTCTTTTTCGTGATCGGTCTGATCGTCTTTTGTGCTGGCCCGGAGCGTTCTGTCTCTTGGCACTATGAAAATGCGGCCAACCGCTGGCTGAGTAGCGAGGGCTTGTACACCGAATCGATGGTTACCGGACAGGGGTTTCTGTACCTACCACACGCCGCAATTCTGCATATTCCATTTGCCGTCGCAGCCAATCTCTTCAACGCGCCGATACTGGGTGATGTGCTGTGGCGAGTGACTATCTGGGCGGTCTTCGCAGGCGCTGCTTGGAGGTTTTTGTCGCGATCGGGGATCCACGAAGCGACGCCGCTGCTTCAAGCTGCCATTTTGGTCTGCCTGCCCTCAATTAGTTGTCTGCGTATTGGGCAGTCGACCATGTTGATGGCTGGGCTAATGTTGATCGCAACTCTAGCACTTTGTCGACAACGTGAAGTCCTCGCGTCGGCGATGGTCTTACTGGCAATTGCCGTCAAGCCCCTAGCAATCGTGCTAGCGCTGCTGATGTTCGCGGTCTTTTCAAAAACAAGAATACCGCTCGTCGTAGGCACTTTGTTGATGCTGTTGGTGCCGTACGCGTTTCAGCACCCCAGCTACGTTACACAGCAATACGTCGAGTGCATTACGATGCTTGATGTCACGGCTGACGAGGGCGTTTTGCACCCGGGAGCACAGTTCTTCGGTTTGCTGAACACGATCGGAATCGCAGTTGAACCGGCACTGCAAACCGTCATTCGTATCGTCTTGGCTTTGGCCACGCTGTACGCCGTGTGGTTAACCCGCCGAAGGCATGATGACTCGCAGACCGCCGTGTGGCTGTTCACCTGGACGGCCGTTTACTTGATGCTGATGAACCCGCGTACGGAAAACAGCACGTATTGCTTGGTTGCGCCAGCTTATGCGTACTTTGCTTACGATGCGTTCTACAACCAGCGAAACTGGCTACTGGGGACAATGATTGTTTGCCTAACCGTCTTCACCGCGGGCAGTTATGAAATAGGCAGCCTGGTGGTTGCCAAAGAGGTATCCACAACCTGGCTTGCCCCCTTAAGCTGCTCGTTATTTGCCGCGTACTTGATTGTTCGCTTTGCGGTTTCTCACCGCCACGCGGCTCAGTCACATGGCCCTGACACACGGTCTGTGCAACTACCTGAATCGGCGTAGCGAGCAATGTGGCATCGCCGTTTGCCAGGATATTCGCTGCTGAACTCCTCGCAAACAGTTCCCGGTACGCAGGCGCCAACAGGTCTGCTGTCACTTGATTCGTGAACAGGAATTCGGATCTGCCTCACATCATTCAAACGCATGGAAATCATGTGTTAGGTTGCCATGTACGCATGCATGCGATTCCGGGGGGTAGGGCTTAAGGCAAGTCCGCTAAATGCTAATGCGAGAGTTGATGCGGAATCTTCTAACCAAATGACTCCTTTCTTCTGAGGATTGTCAGGCTGCCGACGAGTAAGAATAATATTGTCTGCAGAACATAACTCGCAGCTGGAACAAAGACGGTGTCGGATATCACACTGCTTCTCGAAGAAGTCGTCGCCGGTGAGCATGCAGCCACAGATAAACTGCTGCCCATGGTTTACCAGGAACTAAAGCGGCTGGCCGATTCGATGATGCGTGGAGAACGTGTCGATCATACATTGCAGTCAACTGCTCTTGTTAACGAAGCCTATCTGAGACTGGTCAAACAGGATCGCCCAGAAGGCTGGCAGGGAAGGGCCCATTTCTTTTCAGTTGCAGCTGAAGCGATGCGCAGAATTCTCGTCGAGCATGCCAGACGAAAGCTCGGCAAGCAACGTGGCGGCGATCGGAAGCGCGTAGGTCTCGATGCTAGTTTTGCGGATCAAATCGCCGCTGCAACGAATGATCCCTCGCTAATCTTGGAAGTGGATGACGCCCTACAATCCATCGCCACGCAGGACGCCGAGACCGTGGAGCTGATCAAGCTTCGGTACTTCTGTGGTCTTTCCATGGCGGAAGCGGCCGAGACCTGCGGAATTCCGCTTTCGAGTGCTTATGCAAAGTGGCATTACGCAAAAGCGCGTTTGTTGCAGCTGCTCGGCGAATCGGAAAGCTAGGTGAGCTGAAGTGCTTTTGTTTTTCGCCGATTCTTAGAAGAAGGCGTTCAAACTCTCGCATTAAAGGCTGAAGGCTTGTGTGGAAACGCCAACAAGCCCTCAAGGCTTCATGCTCCAGTGCCTACCTTCGATCATTTTGCTTCCCGTGTCTAGTTGTACGTCATGTCTGATTCGGAGTTCCAGCAGGCCGTTAAGGCCAAGTTTATTGAGTGTTTCTCGTTTTCCGATCGAGAGTCACAGGAACAGTTCCTGAACACGCTTGCCGAAGAATCTCCAGAGATTGCCGCCGCCGTGCGAGAACTCTTGGGATTTGTTGATACCAAGACAGGTTCCCATGGCGATTCCAATGTAATCGCCGAATCCCTGCAGCCGCCGGGCGACAAAGCCGCGTCCGACGCCGACAGACTGTACGATTCCACCCAGCCGATCGGGCCTATCGATCCGATAGAAGATGAGTCTCTGGGCCCGTATAAGTTGATTGAAAGGATCGGCGAAGGCGGAATGGGCGTTGTCTATCGGGCCGAACAATCGTCACCCATCCAGCGAACGGTGGCGGTCAAGATCATCAAGGCTGGGATGGATACCGATCAGGTCGTTCGACGTTTCACGATGGAGCGTCAGACGCTGGCAATGATGGAGCATTCTAATATTGCCAAAGTTCTCGATGCCGGTGCGACTGAAAGCGGGCGTCCCTACTTCGTCATGGAGCTGGTGGATGGCATTCCTCTGACCCAGTATTGCCAGCAGCAACGGAGTTCCATCGAGGAACGCTTGCAATTGTTTGTCGAGGTTTGCAACGGAGTCAAGCATGCTCACCAAAAGGGAGTAATACATCGTGATCTTAAACCATCCAACGTTCTAGTCGCCGATCAAGATGGCGAACCGGCGGTCAAAATCATTGACTTTGGCATCGCTAAGATGCTCGATCAGAACGTCGAGGGCGCAACGCGCCTCACCTCCGGTTCACAACTGGTGGGTACGC
>DNPC01000809.1 GCA_003501565.1 Planctomycetaceae bacterium
GCAGTGAGATCATGCCCAAAGGCTTGGCCGATTCCACGCGGCAATTCCTCGCTCAGGGCAAGATGCAAGAGGCAGATGCGGCCTGCCGTGCTGCCCCGAGTCCTCTGTCATTTGTCCTTTTGAGCGGATTGGCAGAAATGGAGTACGGTTGGTCGGCAATGGAGAAGGCCATGGAAGACGCGGTCTCCGAACAAGCCGCAAAGCTCTACCGGAAAGTAGAGTACTTAAGCGTGATCGGTAATATCGCGCCGATGTGTGGCCTGCTGGGAACCGTTACGGGCATGATCTTCGCCTTCCAACAGGTTGCGGTCAGCGGCGGAACGGCTGGCGCATCGGACCTGGCTGCCGGCATCTACTCTGCTCTCGTGACGACCGTTGCGGGGTTGATCGTCGCCATCCCTGCACTTGGAGCATTTGCAGTCCTACGAAACCGAATCGACCAGCTCATTGCCGAAACCGCTTACGTGGCCCAACATGTCTTTTCACCGGTGCGACGTAGGGCGTCAAACATCGGCAATCGCCCCACGCCACCGGCGACCCCGCCGCCCAGCCCACCAACCAGCCCGCGTTCCAGTCGAGGTAGTTGATGTTCGGCCCGCGGCCATCGATTCCAAGTTCACGAACATTGCTGATTTCAAGCATTAATCGGGGCGACCAAATATGAAGTCTCCAAGCCTGATTGCGCAAGGTTCGGCTTCCATCAACATGACGCCGATGATCGACGTGGTGTTCTTGCTGATCATTTTTTTCCTTGTCTCCAGCCACTTGGCGAAACGCGAAAACTCAATTCCTCTCGATCTACCACAGGCCTCCGCGACTGTTGACGACGACTCAGACACTCCAACGATCGTGGTCAATGTGCTTGCCTCAGGGCAGTGGCAAGTCGCCGGGACCGACGTCGACAGGGATGCGCTAAAGACGATCCTTGTCACACGATCCACCGATGCCACCAACGCCCTACGCTTGAAAATTCGGACAGATAGCCAAGTGCCCTATTCAGATATATCACCTATCCTCAATGAAGCCGCGCAGGCTGGGATCGGCGATATCGTTTTCTCCGTTCTTCCCGCTTCAAAATCTTAGACCGGCTTTCAACGTAGCGAGCCGCAACAGGACTCTGACAACTCTATATTCGATTCTGCGAAATCATGCGTAGCGACTATTCATTGGGAACAGCTAGTAAAGCGACCGGAAAACGCGGCCGGTCGCGGCGTCCGATTGAAATCGCGATGACACCCATGATCGACGTCATTTTCTTGCTGCTGGTGTTTTTCTTGGCAACCAGCAGCTTTCAAGCGATCGAGTATCTGCTTCCAAGCGGCGTGTCCAAACCGGCTGAACCGCCTACCGGTGCAGCTTCCCCAACACAGCTCGAACCGAACCAGGATGCGATCGATCAGGTTGTAATTAAACTAGCGATGGAGGGAGAGACCTGCAAAGCCAACTTGAATGGATCCGAACTCAGTTTTGAAGCTTTGGAAGATCGTCTAATTCGAATCGCAAATGTTAAGTTAACTGTCCCGATTGTGGTCGATCCGGCCGCAAAGGTTCCGGTGCAATATGCCGTCAAAGCCTACGATTACGCGCGAGCGGCTGGTTTCGCCCGAGTGTTTTTTGCCACTCGTGCCCAGTAATCCAATCGAGTCCCCAACGAGAGAATTCTGATCTTGGCCACCACTAAGCTGCCAATCCAACCGACAAATGGTGCTCAAGCAGCCAGCGACGACCAGCCGCGACGGTTGGCGTCGATCGATGTTTTCCGGGGCATCGTCATGTTTCTGATGCTTGCCGAAGTGTTAGAGCTAGCGACGCTTTCAGAGCGACTGCCGGGGAGCCGATTGGCCGAGTGGATTTCGTTTCATACCTCGCATGTCCCATGGCGAGGATTCTCTCTTCACGACCTTATTCAACCTGGATTTACTTTTTTGGTTGGAGTCGCGTTACCGTTTTCGTTATCGAAACGGCTGACCCGGGGAGATAGCTGGCTGGGCATGGCCTGGCATGCGCTCTGGCGTTCCTGCATCCTAATATTTCTCGGGATAGCGCTGCGCAGCCTCGGACGCGATTCCACTAACTTTTTCTTCGTCGACACTCTGACGCAAATCGGTTTTGGGTATTTCTTCGCGTTTCTGCTTTGCAATCGATCTTCCGCTTTGATCACCGTAGTTGGCGGATTTATTCTGCTGAGCTACTGGCAGCTGTTTGCGTTGTGGCCTTTGCCAGATGTAGCTTTTTCTTGGCAAGCGGTCGGCGTACCCTATGACTGGCCACACCTGATGGATGGATTTGCCGCCCATTGGAACAAGAATATGAACCCCGCTTGGTATTTTGATACCTGGTTCATGAACCTGTTTCCGCGGGAAGAGCCGTTTGAATACAATGCCGGTGGCTACTGTACGCTAAACTGCATCCCCACATTGGTGACCATGCTGCTTGGGATCATCGCTGGTAAAGTGCTAGCATCAGCCTCGAAAGAGCGTAGTAGTTTTCCCGCCGTTCTGGTTTCAGCAGGGGTCGGAATGATCGCTGTCGCATGTTTGCTGGACTACTTCGGCTACTGTCCGATCGTTAAGCGAATCTGGACGCCGTCGTGGACCCTGCTCAGTGCTGGGATCTGTTTCCTCGCACTAGCGGCACTCCATTGCCTGTGCGACCGTTTTGGGAAGAGCCGCTGGGCATTCCCATTGATGGTCATCGGTGCCAACTCGATCGTTGCTTACATTATGAGCTGGACTGTGGAAGGACCGATCAAGGCGTTCTTCCTTCGACATGTCGGCTCCTGGCCGTTTGCAGTATTGGGTACCGCTTGGGAGCCAGTTCTGTTGGGTTCGGCTGTCCTCGGGACCATGTGGCTGGTACTATACTGGCTCTACCGCAATCGTCTTCTTGTGCGAATCTGAACGCGTTTCTGGCAGCTCGAAAGAACGGTTGAAGTCTGGAGATTTTCCGGGCAGTTACCTACAAAGATCTTGACGCAGCACGAATACCCGTCGTGCAAGCTATGCCTAAATGTCGCACTCGCAAGCCATCGCCAATCGCTTCCAGCTGGCCTCACTGTCGGCCTGCTGGATCGAGTGGTTTGATGCGGTCGCGGATACGATGGATCTTCCTGGTGCATTTAATCAGCCCTACTCACCGGAGCTCCTTGGCACCGAGGGCCAGTTCGTCTCACTAGCCGGGCTTATCCCTCCAGATTGCTTGCCGGTCCTGAGCAATGGTTATGGTGATTGGATATGCGCGCGGGTTACCGACGATGACACGCTGGGCGAGCTTATTCATTGGTATCACGGCGGTGGTGACTGGATTCCGGTTGGCAGAACGCCAGCCGAAGCTTGCCTACACGATTTCGTGGATCGTTTTCGACCTACGACGGCCCAGATGCTCCGCAGTGCACCTGAGTCCGTGGATGGCGAAACTCCGCTCGCCAGCTCAACTGCAGACTGGCTATCCGAACACCCACAATTTCGCGACTGGCTCACTGACAACATCCCCGATGCCACAACCTACTTCTCCAAGACTTCCAATGAACCGGCCGATCATGAGGCCGCATGTCGTTGGATGCTGGAGCAGCAGCTTGCGGTCCCTGCGGTAGCATGCGACTTAATCGAAAGCCTAATTTCTTCCCCCGTTTCGCGACTTGCTTCGCCGAAGTACGCATCCCTTGCGTCGATCGCTTGGACTCCTGACTACTTGCGATTGATGTTTGACTTCGAAAGTGCTTCACCGGAGCTCGTTCGAGCATTCTCTAGCGCATTTAAAGACGAGGCCCAACAATTCCCGTCAGATCAAGACTGGGAATCCGCCGGAGGGCTAGCCGCGCAGATCTGGCACATTCGCCGCGACTTGGGCTGGACGCGTGACGTACTTGGGTGGTCGATGCAGCGGCGCGGCGACATCCATGATGCAATCGAAATCTATCGAACAGGCGCACGTGCAGCGGTCTTTTCTGACCAAGCGGTACGCCTGCGAAGCCATTGGTTTGGCAAGCAACATCCAAACTTTGCCTACGCACAACTCGAATCTTTGGGCTCGCCTTTGCACCGCGAAACAGCCGAAAGTCGACTCGACCAAGCGCACCATTGTTTAGCAACAGGTTCCGCGCAAGCTGCATACGAAGCCGCCTATGAGGTCGGCTGGGAGATTGGCTTCAAGAACCTCAAACAGGGAATAGAAGCCCTCAAGATCGTCTGCGAAGCGGCACAACAGCTTGATTGGAAAGCTCGACACGCCACTGCTCAGGCCCATCTAGACGTTCTCACATCTCGGTTTTGAGCTCAGCCGCTTTATTCGCTTCTCAAGCCATCTAGGATGCCGACATTCGTGGCCTGCCGCGCGGCTAATGCGCCCACGATGAAACCAATCACGACCACAGCGATTAAGCTCAATAGCGGCGTCAAAATCGACAGATCCTGGTTGCTTCCGATGACATTGGGCAGCAATGCCACCAGAGCAGCGATGGATCCAATCCCTAGGCCGAGGCACAGGATCGTTGCAGTTTCTATCGCCAGCATGTTAGCAATTCTAGACTTCGAAAAACCGACTGCCTGCATCAATGCCAATTCGCTCCGCCGTTCGACGATGTTTCGAAGCTGTACGGCAGCAAGTCCAAACGTGCCCAACAAAAGCCCCAGTGTGCCAAGTGTCTGGAAGGCACTGATATAGGTATTCTGAACTCCCAGCAGCTCGGCTAGCTTCACCTTGCTATAGCTAATATCAAGTCCCGCGTCGCTCCATCCATCTTCCAATATCGTGGTCACCTTCTGTGGATCAGCACCGGAGGTTCGGACCATGAAGTACCGATAGCCGGAGACTTGTGGGAAGATCCTTTCGAAATTCTCTTCAGCGATTAGCAGCTTGCCTTGGAGCACACTGTTGGAAAGTAGTCCGACCGTTTGAAAGTGAATTTTCTTGGAATCGACTTCCATCGTGATCAACTGCCCCAATCCGGCCCCTTGCTTGAGGCTCCAGGCTGCCGTGTTCTGATCAAGTATCACCGGAATTGGCGCTTCTAGTGTTCCGGAAGCGTCTTTTTCAAGCGCCCGCCACGGGTTGTCTTGGCTTTCGGCAGCCGCCCAATCGAACCCAACCGTCGTTGTCGACAAATCGGCCATCCGCCGCAACCGCGCGGGAACGCCTAGCACGGTCGGACGGGCCACTTGATACAAGTTGTTGCAACTGGCATCTTCGCCGGGCAGCATACGCATTGAGATCGCGTTGATGCCTCGGATCGCATCAGCATTAGGGCCGATAACATCCTCGCGAACCGAGCTTGCTCCTATGTTGTCAAAAATGGGCTGCGAACTCTCGCCGATCAAATCGAAGCCTCCGTAACCTCGCTCGGACGGATCAACCTGAAATGCTCCCATCGAAGCGATTAAGAAACTCGCCACACTCAGAAGTGTCAGCGACAACACCGTTCGCAGAGGATTTCGTCGAATTGCGCGAAAGGCCAATACAGGAAGCGGAAGCCCCAATGATGCCTGGGACGCCTGGCGTCGTCGCAACAACTGCCAGGCAATAATCAGCAGTCCAAGTAGAACCAGCATCCCGCTACCAAAAAACGTTCCGGCCCGCGCCATGCCAGACAAACCTGAGCCCCATACGACTAAGCCGCCGGCTACTACGAGTAGCACTCCTGCAAGCGCCAACAAAGGTTTTCGGATTTGGCCGTCGTCGTCGTGCTGATTGGAAGCATCGCCGCGCAGTAGCCTTAACGCTGGCACGTGGCTTATCCGGTTCAGTCCCCAAAACAGCACCACCAAACTGGTAAACAGTCCTGCCAACAAGCCGACAACCAGACTTTGGGGGCCGAAGGTGAATTTGAGAAACGGAGTCGCAATCGCTCCAACCCACCATGTCTGGAGTCCGACGATCATCAGTTTTGCGTAACCTATCCCAAGGGCCGCACCTGCCACCGCGCCAGCTGCAGCAACTATGGCATACTCACGCAGCAGAATCGCACGCACACGAGCAGGAGTAAAGCCTTGTGAAAACAGCACACCCAGCTGCTCAGCGCGACGCTCGAGCCCTAGTTTGAGCAGCAAGACTACCAAAACCAAAGCCGCCACGATTACAAAGAAACTCAGCGACAGAAACAGCATATCGAAAGGCGTCGCACCAGAAGATGCCTGCAACTGCTGCATGCGAACAGGCCGAAACAACAAGCCTTTTTCGGGCCGAGTTACCAGCAGGGCTTCTTCGGCCGCTTGGCGAAGCGCATTTTCGTCTTGCGCAAACGACACATCGATACGAATTGCACTGGTTTTCCCAAATCGACTGCCGAACAGAGCGTTGAGTGCCAACAGATGATGGGGAGCAAAAACCTTCGGTGTTAGCCGATAATCGTTCCAATACTCGTCATCCTGATCCAGCAGTAGATCGTCTTCAATTGGGAACGGCAAATCCCACTTGGAGATCGAATCTTGATCGGTGACACCGGGTACCGAGGGAGTTAGGTTCGGATCATTGAATCGTGTCGGTGGCTCGGAAAATTTAGCCGGGCGAGAAGATCGATAGGGGCTAGAAGGTTTGGTAATGGGAACGATACCGGCCACCATAAAATTCATGCTTGTTTCAACAGCTTTGCCTTCTACCGTCTCCGGTTCAAAGTAACGCAAACGGATCCAATCCCCGGGTTTCACTTCGGCCTCGTCAGCCAACCAACTTGAGATCCAGCAATAGGGAATCTGCAACTCTCGGAGCCCAAGCTCTGAGTATTCGTCGAGTCCCATTAGCTTTGCGTCAACGCCAACAACGAGCGAGTAGGGGACTTCGCGTCCGAACTCTTCTGGTTCCTCAGGTGGTTCAGGGTCTTGCTCATCAAAGTCAGGAGCATCTTCGGCATCCGCTAGCCGTACTGATTCTCCGACAATCCCGCGCGGCCGCGCAGGTCGACTGCCGCTTTCGATGGTTTGGCGTCGCGCTTCGTAGTCATAAGCGTTGCGTTGGCGGGAAAGATCATCAACGGTCGGCCGGGTTTTCTGGATCCCATTGGCCAGATACGCCAAGGTCTGCATCGCATTCTGTCCCAGCGCAGTCTTTAATGCATCGTCCGTCGCGCGATCCAAAATCAGTTCATCAGAAGAGATCTGGTAGTAGTCAAAGATGGTTTTTCCATCGAACTGCTGAGTGTGCCGGTTTATCGTTAGTCCGAAATCCTCAAGTGTTGGGCGGACGTTCAGGTTCAGCGTATCGCAAACCAACTGCGAAAAATCTTCTGCTTGCTCTTGCTTGAGTGCTTTTGAAGTCACGACCGCGGCATTTATGCGGTCGTCGACCTCCAAAATATCTTGCACGGTAGCTAGCGCACAAAAGACGTTGCGTGGCGCTGACTGGGTTACTTCGAAACGGACTCCACCGAAACTGTCATCGGGCAAGATTGCGACGACACGTTGCCGCGGCAGATTGACGACACTATCATCGCTCCGCCCCAACGGATTGTCGGCCGCGACGCCTGGCGTGTTGCTGATCCGTAGACTGATTTCTTCACCAACTGTGACGTTCAGCTCTTGTGCCAGAGACTGATTCAACGCAACTTCATCTTCTGCCAAGCTTAGAAATTCAGATTGCCCTGACGCACTTGGCCACATGGTGTTGGGGCCCGCCAAGAGTTGAACATTGCTTGCCCGAGCCAATCCATCATCGGCACGATACTCCACCGTCGATCGTGGAAGCAGGATTGCCGGGTGGACGTCGACATCCTCGCTGGAGCTGGCTGCGGCTGCCAACATATCTGGTGAAAAAAATGTCCGAGCGTGCAGCAAGCATTGGACTTGCGCTAATCGATCGAGGACCATTCCTCGCAGGCTGCGTCGAACGCTGTCGCCAATAATCAGCGCACCCACAATGACAGCCACAGCAGCCGCCACACCAGCGGAAAGGGCAATATGGCTGCGTGAAAAATATCGAAGTGAACGAGCGACCAACCGGTTCAGTGCAGTCATGCTGTTGAACCTTCCTTCTCCAAGAGCCGCTTATTCTCGATCCTGGCTTGCCGCCCTGCTTGTGAAGCCAACCAAGGGCTGTGTGTCACCACGATCAGGCTAGCGTCCTCGGTCCCTTGCAATTTGAAGATCAGTTCAGCAATCCGTTTGGTATTGTCTTCGTCCAAGTTTCCAGTGGGTTCATCCGCCAGAACAAGCTGCGGACGATTCACAAGAGCTCGTGCAACCGCTACTCGCTGCCGCTGCCCACCGGAGAGCTGTGCTGGCAAGTGGTCCGCACGATCGGCAAGCCCCACTGCTTCGATCAATTCGGTGCAACGTTCACGCTGCTCTGCATTGGGGCGTCCTAATGCCAACGTGGGGAGAAGAATGTTCTCCGTAACCGTCAGCTGAGGAAGAAGATGATGATCTTGGAATACGAACCCGATCGATTTGTTTCTGAAGACCGCAAGCTTCGATGTAGTCAATGAGAAAGGATCGATTCCACCTATTTCGACCGCACCTCCGGTGGGCTGATCAAGCGTCCCAAGGATGTATAGCAACGTCGATTTCCCGCAACCGCTGGGACCGACGATGGACATATTATCCCCGGGCGAAAGTGTAAGGTTCACATCCTCAAGTACATCTAACTGTTCAGCAGTCGTTTCAAACCGCTTACAAAGTCCCTTTACAACCAGATTTGCCATCGCGCAGAATTCACCCAGAGTAGCTCGAACATCGCAACCGCCCTGCGATATTGTCCCTTCCGTCTGTCGCCGCAACAGGCGGCTGAAAACAGCTCAATTCAGCATAGCAGATTTGCCGCTCAGCGGCAGACCACCAACCTACGCTCTACGCATGCTCGAGAGGATGATTGGCAATCGCCTGCACGATAGCCAGCCAAGCCTGCCAACAGCGAGATTCCTCAAACCGCGTGGTTCGACCGATCGATAGCCTCGGTGGCCACTCAAAGTGAATCCATGAACCGATTCAGAGTTTCTTGGAGTTGAGCCTGTTCGGTCGATGGCTGCGTCCCAGGTTCGGGAAAGGCCGCGTTCGTGAGCGATTCAGGATTCTGCACGTGAATGAGGACCGGATAGCTGGCCTGTTTCTCACTTAACGCGTAGCTGGCGACATCCAGCAATTCTGGCCACTCAAACCGCTGAACCGAAGACGGCCGCATCGGTTGACCGTCGAAAAGCACGTCTAGCTTTTTCAATTCACCAAGTACAACCAATACTCCTTCCGATGCAATCACCTGCGCTGCAAGTCCTCGAGCCCGCTCGTCGCCGAGGCGCCGTGACTCGATAAACGCCAGTGTACGGTCGGCTGAGTACTCGGGCGGAACATCCACTTGATCATTGCAGGCGACCCACCGACGGCGATTCATCCAAACCCACAGATAATGGTACTGATCGGGATCCTGAGCGCCCCAATCGTAAAGCCGCTGAGGTCCTTCAACTGCCGTCTTCTTGACTCCCAACGGCTCATAGCAAATGACTTGCCACTGAGAATCTGTTGCGGCTGAACTGCGATACTTGAGGCTGCCTGCCCAACGGCACGCGTTGAGCCACAACTTCCAATTGTCAGCGTAGGCGATCGCAGCATCACCGACCGCGTTTTGATCAGCAATCACGACTACTCGCCCCTGCCCAATGCTGCGCGCCAGCACCATTGCCTGACGCCCGGACTCTTCCGATGCACTAAATTGCAAATCACCGTACAATCCGATATTTCCTTCACCGTACAAAGGTGTCGCGCCCGCATCTGCCCAAGCGTCAGCTTCCGTGAACGCAACCGCACCTTTGCCGACAACCCGACCGCCTGTCTGAAACGCGACTTGCCTCAACCCGGATGTTACTGGATGTTCTAGAAAATCTCTCAGCACCACCCATGCGTTGCCGGTATGAGAAAGCCGGCCGACTTTCGAGCGCACGCAGACCGTCTCAAAAGTCGGAATCAAGCCTAATGCATGCCAAAGTGGTAATAGGCTGTATTGATGGTAGTAGCAGTTACTGTGGTCAGTAACGAATACGATTCCACCTCCTGCACGCACAAAATTTTCGAGCGCGATAACTTCTTCGACCAGCAGGGGCGGTCGATCCATGCTTGGCAAGTTGAGAACGTACAGGTCAACATTCTCAAGATGGTCTTCCGTGATTGGCCCGACCAACAACTCGGAAACTTCGCAGCCACGCCGCTTCAGCAAATCGGCCGCTCTTCGCAAGGCAGAATAGCAGTGGTACGAGTACTCTTTTGGCCGCAGCCCTCTGTGCAAAAAGTTGTGTGCGTGATAGCTGTCAATCAGCACACGACCGACCACACTATTTTGGGCAGCTTCCTTTTGCACCGTCAGAGTCTCGACCGACTGCTGTGCAGAGCAAACTCTGAACACCCCGAAGGCCATCCAGGTCATCCACAAGGCCTTAGACCAACGGAATTTCGCTTTCGCAAATTCGAAGACGTTGCGACTAAGCCAGCTGAGTTTCAGAGATTTTGAACAATGTCTCGACACGGCGAAATCCTAAGCGCTCGTAAAGTCGGATAGCAGCAGTGTTTTCGACAGTAACTTCCAGATGTGCTCGATCGCATGCAGCCTGCCGAAATCCTTCAAGGGAAGCGGCCACTAGGGCCGAGCCAAGCCCAAGCCCGCGACAATCTGGATGCACACCGATGTTCTGAATCGCCCCAGTCCTCAATCCACCACGCAGGCCCTGGATCGTTCCGCAGGGCAGGGGATTGCCGTCCAGGGAATCTCGAACAATCAGCCAAGTTGATTCGGGGACGAATTCACTGCGACGCGCGATTTCACGCATCAGATTAAGGCAACCTTCACGCTCGCCCAAACAAGGGAAGACATGGGCGTCCAACTCCTCGCGAAAGGATGCCCATTTGACCTCCGCGTGCAATGCTAACAACTCTTCAGACCAGGGCAGCAACCTAAAACCGGTTGGGAGCTCCAGCGAATGGTTTAGAGCAGCACTACTGGCCTTGTGCGCGCGGGAAACCAGATTGATTTCCATCCTGTATCGCTTGAAATAGGCAATTGCCATCGGACGCACTGTTGTAACTAGGCCTCAAGCTGCCGGGACGTCTCCAGCAGACCGTGTGTAACTCTACCCGCCAGCCCAAGCAGCGTCAAATTTCAAACCACTGGCTTTGCTGCGGTGCGTGCTCAACTCTGGGCTCGTTTCTGACGCACCATTTCGTACAGCGTTACAGAACAACTAATCGACAAATTGAGACTATCCGTATTGGCCCGCATCGGAATCGTTAGCTCACGCAGTGCATCGCTTTCCCAGTCTTCGCCCAGACCATCTGCTTCATTACCGAACACAAGGGCTGCCCCTTGGCCAAGTGCACCGTCCCAGAGCACCTGACCACGGTCCGCCCGCAAAACAAAAACCGGCAAGTTTACACTCTCACAGACCGAAACGAGTTCCGTCGGCTGGGCGGTCACGACCGTCAATCGAAAAATGGCCCCTCGACTGGCTCGGATACAATTCGGATTCCAAAGTTCACAGATGGGGTTGGTGAGCACAACCACATCAATTTCACACG
>DNPC01000219.1 GCA_003501565.1 Planctomycetaceae bacterium
CGTATTCCCCCTCGTGAGCATCTTCTCTGCGCTCTCCGCGCCTCCGCGTTTCAAAACCTCCATCCCTCTGCGCTCTCTGCGTCTCCGCGTTTCAAAAACTCACCCGCTAAGCAGCTCTTTACCAACATGCAGATACTCCCGCCAAATTCGCAGAAAACTTGTCATTAGACGGCTTTAGGCGTGGCAGCCAGGTTGAGCCAGCAGTGCACCAATTACAATGTGAGTTCTCTAAGAAGCACCTTCTAACAGATTACGGAAACCCATGAACCCGCGCGTCTTGATAATCGGCCTTGTTTGTTCTCTAACAGTCGAATCCACCGGTTTTTCTCAGAAGAGTACCAAAGAGCAAAAGCCAGCAAGTTCTCCCAGAGCTCTGACTATTGCCGACGCAGATGACTGGAAGAGCGTTCGGCAGTTCACGCTTTCGCCAGATGGCAAGTGGGCAGCGCATTCGATCATGCCCAACGAAGGCGATGGCACACTGACGGTAGCGAAAACGGACAGCACTGCCGATACAGAAAACCACAATGAAAGTGCGACGGGAGATAGCAATAGTGAAAGCGAGAAAGATCAGAAGGACAAAGGGCCGATGCCCTCGGATCACTATCAGTATGTAGTTGGCCCCGGCTCAGGGCAGATCACGTTCTCTCATGATTCTAAATTCGCAGCCTGGATCCAAGCGGCGGCCTACAAAGCTGCAAAAGCTGCCAAGAGTCCAGACGCTAGTCCGAAGAACAAAGTTGTTCTACTCAACCTAGAAACTGGCCAAACCAAAGAATTCGACAAAGCGCAGTCCTTTCGATTTTCCGGAGAAAACCCGAAGTGCCTCGCCATTCACAAGATGAAACCCAAGGGACGTCCAAGCGGTGATGGTGGCTGGGATGGTACCGACCTGCTTATTCACGACTTGCAGTCGGATTCGCAAATCAACATCGGAAACGTCAAGAGTTTCTCGTTCAACAAATCAGGCGACCATCTCGCGATGGTCATTGATGCAGAAGGCAAGTCGGGAAATGGACTTCAACTCTTTCACGTCAACGACTCACGCATTGAAATCCTTGACAGTAGCAAGTCCACTTACGGTTCGATGGCATGGACCCGCGAAGGCGACGCACTCGCACTGCTGAAGGCGAACAAGGATGATGAGTTCGAAAACGATCGCCGACATCTATTAGCGTTCTCAAATGTAGGCAGTGCAAAGCAACAAAAGATGCTGCTGGATCCCGTCTTGGATCCAGGAATCCCAGAGAGCATGACGATCAGCTCCAATCGAACACCCCAGTGGAATGAAGAACGAACAGCAGTCTTCTTCGGAATCGAGGAGCTGAAGAAAAAGGACGACAAGAAGTCTGGCGAACAGAACGGCGGCCCCTCGGACAAGGACGGTGACGCGAAGAAAGGTCCCGCTCAATCTGCCGACGAAAAAGACGCTGGCCTGGTGATCTGGCACTGGCAGGATCCTCGACTGCAATCCATGCAACAAAAGCAGGAATCCAGTGACAAGCGTCGTTCTGATCTGTGTGTCCATCAAGTCGAAAGCGCAACCACGATCAGGCTAGCTGACGAGGAGATTCCTCGCGTATCCGTGAGCCGTCCGTACAAGTTCGCCGTTGGCAGAGACAATCGCAAACACGAACTCTCCGGCAACTTGGACGGGCGAAGGTTGCAGGACATCTACACCATCGATCTGGAGAGCGGGAAACGGAAATTAGCACTGGAAGCTGCCAGATATGTCTTTGACGTTGGTCCAGATGGCATCTCGCTCTTGTATTACAAAAATGAAGGGCACTTCTACGTCTACAACATGAGGGATGGAACCCACACCAACATCACGGAAAACGCGGAAGTCTCGTTTATTGATACCGAAGACGATCACAACATCACCAATCCGCCGCGGCGGCCTGTCGGTTGGACTGCCGACAGTAAGCACGTCTTACTCAGTGATGGCTGGGATGTGTGGAAAGTTTCAATTGATGGGAAGAGTTCCGAAAACCTAACCGTCAATGGAAAAGCCGAACAGATTCGATACACCAATCCGCATCGTTTTGATCCAGACATTGACGGTATCGACATGTCCGCGCCCGTCTACTTTTCTGCCTATGGGGAATGGACCAAGCAGGCGGGATTCGCACGATTGATGCCGGGCAAAACAGGTGTCGAAATGCTGGTTTGGGAAGACGCCAGTTTTGGCCGACTCAGCAAGCTGGAAGATGAACCGGTGTACATGTACTCAAAATCAACCAACCAGGACCCAACCAGTTACTACGTGGCGGGCCCAGATCTAAACGATTCCGTACGCCATACGGACCTTACTGCCGAACGCGAAAAATTCAAATGGTCCGACGGCGTCAAACTGATCGACTACACCAATAGCCAAGGCGTTCGACTGCAGGGCGCATTGCACCTTCCGGCCGGCTACATCGAAGGCAAGAAATATCCAACGATCGTCTACATGTACGAGAAACTCTCGCAGACTGCGAATCGTTTCGATTCACCGCGAACCGGAGGTTTCAGCGCGTCGATCTATACGAGCAACGGTTATGCGGTCTTCAATCCCGATATTGTGTTTGAGATTAATGACCCAGGTATGTCAAGCAAGGACTGCATCCTGGCTGGCCTTGATGCCGCAATCGAATCAGGTGTTGTTGATCCGGAAAAAGTTGGGCTGCACGGACATTCTTGGGGCGGATATCAGACAGCTTTCTTGATTACGCAGACCGATCGCTTTAAAGCCGCGGTGTCCGGCGCCCCGCTAACGAACATGATCAGCATGTACAGCTCGATCTATTGGAATTCAGGCAGCGCCAACCAGCCGATTTTTGAGAGCAGCCAGGGCCGCTTCAAAGGCGGCTACTGGGACAACCTAGACGCTTACGCCCGTAACTCTCCGGTGTATTTCGCTGAACAAGTCACTACTCCTCTGCTGTTATTGCATAACGATGAAGACGGCGCCGTCGATTGGAACCAAGGCATCGAGTACTTCAACACGCTGCGAAGACTGGGCAAACCGGTCGTGATGCTGCAGTATGTTGGCGAAAACCATGGCCTTCGCAAACCCGAGAATCGGAAAGACTACAGTTATCGAATGCTCGACTTCTTCAATCACTACCTCAAGGCTGACAAAGCGCCGCAGTGGTGGACCGACGGAATCAAACACTTGGATATGAAAGAGCATGTGAAGGACTACCGCAAACAAAAAACGAGTCCATCCAGCAATTAACCATCGATCTGTGCAGACGAACCCCAAAGATCAGATTCGCTTCAAACACGCTGCGGATCACCCATTCTTCGGCGGCTTCGCCTCCAATCATCTATCAAAATCATCCCACGATTTCATATACGACCTAGATCAATGAACACTCATAAAAACACCAATCGACTGATAACGCGTGGCTTGTCTTCGATATTGCTGATAGCTGCGTTCGTATTTCCTGCCCTGGCTGACCAGACCGCCGCAGACAAAGACAAGCCGGCAAAACCGGAAAACAGTGCGAAGGACGACACTGCGAAGGAAAAGCCGACATCAAAGGAAGATGCAGCGAAGGACAAAGCAGAGAAGAAAGTCCTGACCGTCGATGACTATGGTCGTTGGAGCCGGATTGACTCAGCCACCATTTCTCCTGACGGGCAGTGGGCCACGTATGCCTACTCACCGGCGGAAGGCGATCGAACGTTATACCTTCGCCACATCGACAGCGATAAAAAGCCAACTGAAATTCCGATGGGTTCCGCCCCTCGTTTCAGCGACGATTCCAAATGGCTTGCCTTTACTACGCTGCCCGGCGAAGAGGAATCAAAGAAGCTGGAAAAAAGCCGCAAACCGATCTTGCGCACCCTCAAATTGATGAACCTTGAAACCAAAGAAATGACGGTGTTCGAGGGTGCCGTTCGAGCAACATTTGCCGAAGGCTCGAGCGTAGTCGCCATCAGTATGGGACGGCCGGGTGCGCGGGCGGACGCGACTGGTGGTTCAGACTTGTTACTGGTGGATCTGAACACGCTCAGCGTTCGCAACATCGGCAACGTTGGTGCCTTCCAGTTCAATGAGCCCGGCGAACTGCTGGCTTACACGGTTGACGCTGCCGACCAATCCGGCAACGGGCTCTACGTGCTGGAGCTGGACTCGGGCGTAGTGAGGGTCCTGGATTCATCCAACCACCGGTACCGACAGCTAACTTGGAATGAGCCGGGCGATCAAATAGCAGTGCTCCGCGGTGCCGAGAAAAAAGGGTTCGTCCAGAACGAAAACGAAATCGTCATCAGCCAAGATGTTGCTACCAGGAAAGAATCCACCTTCGTCTACACGCCCGCAGATGATGATTCTTTTCCAGACGATACGGTGATCAGCGAGTTTAGTGATCTCGAATTCAGTGACGACGGCTCGATGGTGTTCTTCGGCGTCAAAGAGCAAAAGGAAAAGAAAGACAGCCCCAAAGCTGATGACGAACGTGCCAACGTCGACGTTTGGCATTGGCAGGATGACCGCGTCCAGTCGGTGCAGCAACGCCGAGCCTCCCGCGATCGCAGGTCGACGTACGCTTCGGTCCTACACCTAGAACAGAAGAAGTTTGTTCAATTAGGCGACCAGGATCTCTCCCGCGTTTCGATTGTTGGGAAGGGACGCTGGGCAATTGGAGTCGATGATACCAAGTACCGCGCCGATATCGCTTGGGGCGTCAGACGTAGCGACTATTATCGCGTCAATCTAAACGATGGAACAAGGGATTCCATCACTGAGGGACTCGGTAGACCCATGGGTACCTCGCCAGACGGAAAACACTTCGTGTACCTGAAAGAAAAACAGCTGTGGGTTTACAAACTGGACGAGGGTAAAACAACGAAACTCGCTGC
The DNA here is from genome assembly GCA_003501565.1 of Planctomycetaceae bacterium. Lineage (GTDB taxonomy): Bacteria > Planctomycetota > Planctomycetia > Pirellulales > Pirellulaceae > Aureliella. The sequence continues at coordinate 4,852 of DNPC01000219.1, forward strand.
CGCGACCGAGGACGTAAGTTTTGTAAACGAGGATGATGACCATCCTTATGAATTGCCCTCCTTTGGCATCGCTGGGTGGACTGCCGATGGTACAGCCGTCATCGCGAATCACAAATTCGACTTGTGGCATCTGCCGTTTGACGGCACTCCAGGCACGAACATGACCAGCGGAGTAGGCGAAGAGGACCAAATTCGCTTTCGCTACGTTCGCCTCGATCCCGAAGAGGAAACGATTGACACAACGAAGCCGATGTTGCTGTCCGCCTACGGCGAATGGACCAAGAAAAGCGGTTACTACACGCTTGCACCTGAAGAAGAGCCCAAGTCTTTGATCTTCGAAGACAAGCGAGTTGGGCGCGTTATCAAAGCGGAAAAATCAGATCGTGTTCTATTGACGATGCAGACGTTTGAAGACTTCCCAAACTACTGGGTTACAGACACTCAGTTTACTTCACCCAAACAAATCACGGATGCCAATCCCCAGCAGGCAGAATACCACTGGGGCCGTCGGGTCCTGGTTGACTATCAGAATGAAAAAGACGTTCCGCTGCAGGCCACGCTGACATTGCCCGGCAATTTTGAGGAGGGCAAACAGTATCCCATGCTGGTCTACTTCTACGAAAAAATGTCTCAGCGGCATCACGAGTACTCGATGCCTCAATTCGATGATCGGCCGCACATGTGCACCTACGCATCGGACGGATACTTGGTACTGATGCCGGATGTCGTTTATGAAATCGGCACGCCGGGCAGTTCCGCCGTCGACTGCGTAACCAGCGCTGTGAAGGCAGTGATTGAATTGGGCTATGTCGATCCGGAGCGTATCGTGCTGCAAGGCCACAGCTGGGGTGGATACCAATCCTCTTTCATCCTGACTCAAACTGACATGTTTGCTGCCGTTGTGACCGGTGCTCCGGTAACGAATCTCGTCAGCTTTCACGGGGAACTCTACAAAAGCAGCGGTACCGTCCAGCAAGGCATCATGGAAAAGGGGCAGGTTCGAATGGGCGTCTCTCCTTGGGAAGACATGGAGCTTTATCGCAGTCAATCACCGCTACACAATGTTGAAAATATCACGACCCCCTTCATGATTCTGCACGGGACCGCCGATGGAGCCGTCGATTGGCACCAAGGCCTGGAATATTACAACGCTGCCCGCAGAAACGGAAAAGAAGTCATCCTGCTCAGTTATCCCGATGAAGGCCACCATCTTGGTAACAAAGCCAATCAAATCGATTTTCAAATTCGGATGAAACAATTCTTCGACCACTATGCCAAAGGCACAGAGGCACCCGACTGGATGAAGGAAGGAGTTCCATTTCTAGAAAAAGAAGCCGCGTCACCTCGCCCGCCGACTACCCAGGAAGACGATTAGGTGACCTAACCTGGTCAAAGCCATTGCACCGAGTGTCGTTCGCCCCGGGTGCCGCGCTCCCCGGGTGCCGCGCTCCCTGGGTGCCGCGTCCCTGGGTTACATGGCCTGAACCTCGAACATCCTACCGCATCGACCCTATTGCGGCCGACTGAGACGACCGGCGTTGGTTTTCCACAATCGATGCGCCAGGTGTCTCAACCTCACGTGTCTCAGCCTCAGATGCCTCGGATTCGCTGAGGAATTCGAGGAACTCGGTTTTCCCCAGTCCGCCGCCTCGCCACCGGATTACACGGCCACTTGAATCGGTGAGGATCGTAACGGGAGAGCCACTGATGTTGTAGCGTGCCAACACGCCAGCAGCATCGGGATTGTCGACTTCAATTGCTACGGGAATAAACTTCGCATTGACGATTTCCGCCACTTGTTCGTCCGCCCATACGTTGCGTTTCATAATGCGGCACGGAACGCACCACTTGGCAGTAAAGTAAAGCAGCAGTGGCTTCTCAGTCTGAGTGGCTTTCGTTTGAGCTGCAGTGTAGCTGTCTGCCCAAGCGATGCTATTGGACGGGACGTAATAGCAGTACCAAGCGTAGGCCAGAGAGATCACCAGGAACGAAAGCCAGAAGCACCGCCAGAAATGGAAAAACGGTCTTCTCTTCGGTTGAAATTCGCGCTTGGCAGTGTTTGGGAATTGGGATTGCATATCGTTCCTGCTGGCTCACAAGGCTATCGGGGCTGGACTCCACTAACATGGCAACCGCCAAATCGCGTCACGACCCGACAACGCAGTGAGGAAAATTTATTCGCCGCCAGGTGGGTACCTCCACAGAGTCCGATGGTCGCCTGTCGGAAGCCCATCATCGCGCCGTTCGTAGTACCGGCTTTAGCCGGAATTCCGTAACAACGTGGAAGCCTCCAATTTCTGCACAAATCAGTTTCATATTGCCACTTGACCTCGGTAGTACCGTCTTTGGGCGGTACGTGTTGCCGGGTTTGTTTGCGGTTTCGATTCCGGTTGAAGCTGGCATACGAACACGATGTTGAACTCAGTGGTTATAGAACATCCCATTGGTCTCCGTAGTTGAGGACTGGGTATTCTTGCCAAAGTGCAACGAGCCAGTCGCGGCCTTTATTTTCCAAGTACCAGTCGTAACTCGAATATTCCCAGTCGCCCCATTTGTCGACGTAGCCATGCTTCACGGGATTGTTGTGGATGTAGTTCAGAGTCGTGAAGTAGTGACGCTCGCTGCGCATCACTCGATCAGTGCAGCGGAACCAGACTTGGCGACCTTGTTCGTCGTCTTCTTTGTTAATCTCAAATGAGGTGCGTCCGTGAAGTTGGCCTTGGGCTTTCGTGAAAGACTTGATCTCAGGGATTTTGACGAGGATGTGGTAGTGGTTTGGTAACACAACCCAAGCGGCGACTTCGAGTGATTGTTTTTGCAGGTGGACAAGGAGTTGTTGCTCAAACCATTTCATGCGGGCCGGGGCTTCGAGGATTGGTTTGTGCTCAAAGCACGCGCCGGTGATGATGCGGTAAGCGTCGGGTTCAGGAACGTGCGGCGGGCTGTGCAAAGGGAAGCCGTGCGCGACTCGTTCTTTGATAGCGGCGGCTTGTTTCTCAC
>DNPC01000217.1 GCA_003501565.1 Planctomycetaceae bacterium
ATTTTAGCGACCACAACTCTGTCGTTTGACATCAGCGTTCTTGAGATGTTCCTCCCGCTGGTGGCAGGAGGGTCGGTGGTTGTCGTCGATCGCGAGACTGCGAAAAACACGCCCGCGCTTATCGAAGCGATGCATCGCTACGAAGTGAATTGTGTTCAAGCTACGCCGGCCATGTGGCGAATGATTGTCGAAGCGGACTTTAGGGGTCGTGAAGGCATGAAGTTCCTAACGGGGGGCGAACCGCTACCTCGCGATTTGGTAAAACCAATGCTTGAGCGGTGCAGCGAAGTGTGGAACGTCTACGGACCGACGGAAACGACCGTTTGGTCAACTGCCCAGCGGATCAATTCGGACGTAGAACGTATTTTGATCGGAAGTCCGATCGCAAATACTCAGATTTTCATCGTGGACGAAGAAGATCAACTTTGTCGTCCGGGCCAACCCGGCGAACTCTTGATTGGCGGCAGCGGTGTAACGCTTGGGTACTTGAATCGCCCAGAATTGACCGCGGAGAGATTCATCGAATTCCGAGGTGAGCGGTTCTATCGCACTGGAGATCTAGCTCAACTGACCGAAGACGGCCGAGTAGATCATCTCGGCCGCATGGACAACCAAATTAAGTTCAACGGTCATCGCATCGAACTAGAAGAAATTGATGCTGCCATTGCCGCGCAACCAGGCGTGCGGCAGGCAGCAACCGTGCTTCGTGAAGATCGCCCTGGCGACAAGCGTTTGGTGGCGTACATCTTGCCAAGTGGCGATCAAACCAACGCACCAACTCTTGATTTGGTCTCGGTGAAGCAGGCGGTCGCGGAGCGTCTACCTAGCTACATGATCCCCAATGTCTTTACGACCACTGAACATTTCTACTACACACCATCGGGGAAGCTTGATCGCAAGTCCTTTCCACCGCCGACCACAAGCCGCCCCGACATGGAAGTCGAGTTCGTCGCGCCTCGAACGACGCAGGAAAAATCCCTCGCTTCACTTTGGTGCGATGTTTTGCAAATCGATCGAGTTGGCACTCACGACAATTTCTTCGAGCTTGGCGGGAACTCCATCCGCGCAACGAACCTGATGGCACTGGTCGAGCGTGACTTGGGTCCCAAGATATCACCGGGCGCGTTTTTTGATGCACCCACAATCCACGGGCTAGTTGGCCTCATAGCAGCCCAATCCGATCAGTCTGACCACGCCAAGTTTACTAGACGAACCCGGCGCGTCCGATCCACGCGAAATGGCGAAGACCAATCAAATGACTACGCGATCGTTGGCATGGCGGTCCGTATGCCCGGAGCTGCAAATCTCGAGCAATACTGGCAAAATCTACTCGACGGTGTTGAGTCCATCAGCCACTTCTCACCGGAAGAACTCGCTCAAGAGTTGCCAACATCGTTGACCAACAGCCACAACTATGTTCCGGCACGTGGAATTGTCGACCAAGCGGACCACTTTGATGCAAAATTCTTCGGCATCGCGCCGAGAGTTGCGGAAATCATGGATCCGCAGCAACGCATCGTACTAGAACTGGCATGGACTACTCTTGAAGATGCGGGAATTGTCCCTAGTAAAACCAGCGACACAATTGGAGTTTGGGCGGGAGCCTACACGACCAGCTACTTCACCAAGAATCTGCTCACACGGCCCGATGTACTTGGGGAATATGGCGAGTTCAATGCCGGTATCGTCAACGAAAAGGACTACATCGCAACGCGGGTTGCCAATGCGCTGAACTTGAAGGGTCCAGCAATCAATGTCAACACAGCTTGCTCGACTTCGCTGGTCGCATTGATCGAGGCATGCAAGTCCCTATCTGCTGGCGACTGCGATGTCGCGCTGGCTGGCGGTGTTTCCATCACATTCCCACAAAAAAGTGGGCACCGACACCAGACCGACAGCATTTTCACGCCAGACGGTCACTGCCGCCCATTCGACTCACAAGCCGCCGGAACGATGTTCAGCGACGGCGCAGGAATTGTCGCACTTCGTCGACTCAGCGATGCCGTCGCAGCAGGTGACCGCATCTACGCAGTTGTTAAGGGCTACGGCATCAACAACGACGGCGGCGAGAAAGCTAGCTTTTCGGCGCCCAGCATCGGTGGGCAAGCTGATGCGATCGCGATGGCCTACGAAATGGCGGACTTTTCGCCTGACACAATCTCCTACGTCGAAGCACATGGAACGGCCACTCCGATTGGAGATCCAATCGAAGTCGCAGCCCTACGCCGCGTATTTGAATCCCAAACTGAAAAGAAGCAGTTCTGTGCACTTGGGAGTGTGAAATCCAACATAGGACATACGGTTGCTGCCGCGGGCGTAGCCGGATTGGCAAAAGTTGCGTTAGCACTTCACCATGAGAAAATCCCCGCCACGTTGCACTATCAGAAGCCAAACCCCGAAATCGATTTCGATGGCAGTCCATTCTACGTCTGTGCGAAGAATCAACCATGGCCACGCGCCACCGCTCCGAATCTTGCGTCTCCAAGTGATGCTACGCCACGACGGGCTGCCGTCAGTTCGTTCGGTGTTGGCGGGACCAATGCACACCTCGCCCTGGAAGAACCACCTACCAACACTGCGCGGCGTGCTAAACAGACAAACAGCAAGTCTCATACGGATTACTTGCCACTGGCTGTGTTTCCGGTGTCTGCCAAGTCAGAAGCCGCCCTCGACGCAAACCTTGGTCAGCTTACCGAAGCTCTTGGACAAGGCGAACAAGGCGACTGCTCTGCCGACTTGCACCGCACTGCGGCTGTCTTGCAAACACGCCGTGAAGCGTTTCGTTATCGAGCCGCTGTCGTAGCGGAATCACTATCCGAAGCTGCAAACGAACTGTCCAAACCATCCCCCCGACTACCAAGACGTAGCGCGTCAAACGTCAGCCGCGACGTTGTTTTCCTTTTCCCTGGACAAGGTGCGCAGTACGTGCGTATGGGGCAGGACATCTACGAACACAACGAAGTGTTCCGCCAAAATTTCGACACCTGCTGCGAAATCCTAACTCCGCTGATTGACCGTGATCTGCGGGAAGTGATGTTCCCGCCAAACGGGTCTGAGGATACCGCCCAGGAGATACTTCGGGCAACGCAGTTTACGCAGCCCGCCTTGTTCTCACTCGGGTATTCGCTTGGACGGATGTGGCAAAGTTGGGGCGTCGAACCCGCACTGATGATTGGTCATTCCATTGGTGAGTTCGCAGCAGCCACGTTGGCGGGCATCTTCTCGCTCGAAGACGCTCTGAAACTCATCGCACGGCGTGGCCAACTGATCGCCACACTGCCGCCCGGAAGCATGCTTAGCGTCCGAGCGCCAGCCGACGATATCGCTCCAATGCTCGGCCACGATTTAGCGATTGCTTCTAACAATGGTCCGCAGCTGTGCGTTGTTTCAGGGCCATGCGACCAAATCGCAGAATTACAAGAATGCTTGGAGCACCGTGACATTGCTTGCAAGCCACTCCACACGTCACACGCATTCCACAGCCCAATGATGTCACCCATCGTGGGCAAATTCGAACAGTTCGTTGGCCAATTTGGGCTTAGCACTCCGCAAATCCCGATTCTATCAACCGTTACTGGGCAGTTACTATCCAACGAAGACGCCACGAGTCCGGGCTACTGGGCAAATCACCTCCGTGCACCTGTCAATTTCTCCAAAGCGGTATCGGCGGCCTGGGATGACGAACACGGTGACCCCAATCGCGTGTTACTTGAGCTCGGTCCGCGGCAAACTCTGGCCACACTCGCGCGCCAGCACGCCAGTGATCCCAAGAATCAAATCGCGATTCCAACACTCTCCGACAAAGCCAGTGAGCATGCAGAGTGGCGAGCCACA
>DNPC01000476.1 GCA_003501565.1 Planctomycetaceae bacterium
CGACTAACCGCGCGGCCCTTCCTGCGAAAGCCAGCAAACCCTTCCCGCGAAAGCCAGCAAACAAGGAGGGGCAGCGAAGCGCGGGAGGGACTTCGCTGCCCCATGCGGGAAGAAGCATGTGATTGTTTAGCCGCGAATTGTTGCGTGGCATTTGTTAACCGTCGTCGCAGCCGCTCTTGCGTGACAGCTGATGCTCTTTAACGAACAAGCAACTTCGCTGCCTGGAAACGGTTGGCAGCTGAATCTACCCACGCAGCGGATTGTGGTAATTCGTCGAAGGTGAGTTGCGGTTTGTAGATTCGCGTTGATTCACAGGGGCCACCGCCGATGCTCGCCTGACAGGGGCGTACCGGTTGTTGGCACTGCGATCCGATCTTCCAGTTTCCGACAGCGGTTTTACATGGCCTCCATCTTGCAGCCTTTCCGGACCGGCCGGCTGTAGATGGATTGTGAGGGGCGACTGGTTAGGACGCTGAACGACACGTCGACCTGCAAGTGTCTGGGCTGGACCACCCACCGTACCGCCGGCAGCTTGCGGTGCGTTTGCACCTGTGCTGGCGGTTCGTACAGCCAGGTCGCGGCTTGGTACGTGATAACGTTGCATTGCCGAGTCGTTGAAGCGAACACCATACGAGCCGGAAGCGCGACGATATTGGATCGGAACTGCGCGGGTTCGGCTGGGATTGTAGTGCACCGCTTCGTCCTGAAACGGATCAACCTGCGAATCTGGAAGCGGTGCCGGAACTCGCACACGCGGCGTTGCGTGCGGCTGTGGTGGTATGGATTGCATCGGTGCATTGTAAATCGGCGGGGCATACGGGGCCGGAGCTACGGGGGTACTGTAGATGCTACCGCTAGAACAGCGACAACCATTTGGGCTCTCGCAACCGCAGCTTGGCGTGGTCCTCTCGACTCCGCAATTTGGCTCGGGTCGTCTTAACTCAACTCCGCATCCTGGACCAGTTTGGGACTCACACCCGCAACTAGGGCCATGGTCACAGTCACCAGACTTCTTGGAAGCCACTCCCAAGGAACGATGCAGCCCCGATAGAGCTCCATCCAAGGCATGCAACAAACCGTCGTTTTGGTTGCAGCTGCACTTTTGGGTGCAAGTGGCTGTGCACTTGTCGCAGGCCTCTGATTGGCCAGAGATCACCAAGCCAGCTGCCACTAGCGTCAGAGTCAGTATGTTCCGACTCGCTATTTTTCGACTCGCTTTGCGAAGATTCATCAATCCCTTGTCTCCGTTGCATCCGTGACAGGGCGATCGTCGATTGGCATGGCCAATGCCAAACCGTCGCGGACCGCCCAGAACCTGGAGCGTTCGTAAAGCCCATCGCAATTTGCGGTGGAAATAGGAGTATCCCGAAAACAACGTGCAGGTAACGCAGCTTTGAGTCCGGGCCTCGCTAACGTTGATCGAACCGATACCTCCGGAACATGCAGAACTTTCGTCACATGCGCAACAGGCCGCCCAAACCACCCGGATTAACACCCGCCTGATGACGGGGCAGTCGGGGAGCCATCCAGCCCGGCCTGCTTGCCTCCGCCGCCGTCAGGGTTGCCCCCGCCCGTGAAGGATGGCGCCACCTTGAACGGGTAGCCGGGCTGTGAAGCTGGCAGCCGTCGCTGAGGGACCAGTGACGGCCCACATTCGCTGGGCTTCAGCATCTGGCGAGAAAAATCTGCCCAAAGACAGCCTGCGGGGCTTCGGCTACAATGCTCGCGTAAAACACTCATTCACCACGCCACACTCGATGTGATCGCGTCGGTGCTATCAAAAGCTGCAAGTGGGCCGAGCTACCTCTTTGCGACCGGCGTTTCGCATCGAGGGAAACCAGATTGCTTACCCCCACGAAAAGTCCATCCTGAGAATTGTTAATGTCCGAATCTGCGCTTAAGACCGACCCGTTTTCCGCTCGCGACACCTTCCAAGGCCCTGAGGGTAAGATTGGCTACTACAGCCTGAAAAAGCTTGAAGAAGACGGTATTGGGCCGGTTTCCACCCTTCCATACTCAATCCGAATTTTGCTTGAAGCGGTTCTGCGAAACTGCGATGGCTATATCGTCAGCGAAGAAGACGTTCGCAACCTTGCAAATTGGCAAGCGGAAAACCCCGCCAAGGTCGAGATCCCGTTTATGCCGTCCCGCGTCGTTCTGCAGGACTTCACTGGCGTTCCATGTGTCGTTGACCTAGCCGCCATGCGTGATGGCATGAAAGCGATGGGTGGCGACCCGCGAAAAATCAATCCGTTAATTCCTGTGGACCTGGTGATCGATCACTCGGTCCAGGTCGACCTGTTCGGCACGCTCGACGCTCTCACACGCAACGTCGAAATCGAATTCGAACGCAACAAAGAACGGTACGAATTCCTACGCTGGGGGCAGCAAGCGTTCGACAACTTCCGAGTGGTGCCGCCAAACACAGGCATCGTCCACCAAGTGAACCTTGAGTATCTGGCACAGTGTGTCTTCCTACGCGAGGACGACCAGGGGCCCGTAGCAGTCCCAGACACGCTCGTCGGCACCGACTCTCACACCACGATGATCAATGGACTAGGTGTCTTGGGTTGGGGTGTGGGAGGCATTGAAGCCGAAGCAGGCATGCTCGGTCAACCACTCTACATGTTGATGCCAGAAGTCGTCGGCATGGAACTGACCGGAGCCCTTCCTGCCGGAGCTACCGCAACAGACTTAGTATTGAAAGTCACCGAAATTCTGCGAGCCGAGGGAGTCGTTGGCAAGTTTGTCGAGTTCTTCGGTAGCGGCGTGGCGACCATGTCTCTGGCGGACCGTGCCACCATCGCCAACATGGCACCCGAGTACGGTGCAACGATGGGTTATTTCCCGATCGACTCCGAGACACTGCGATTCCTCCAGCGGACAGGACGCAGCGAAAACCAGGTCAAGCTGGTCGAAGCCTACATGCGAACTCAAGGCATGCTGGCCGACGAAGCGGACCCATCGAAAATCAAGTACACCAAGACGGTTAAGCTCGACCTAGGCGAAGTCGTTCCCGCGCTGGCTGGGCCCAAACGTCCCCAGGATCGAGTTTCGCTTGACGCAATGAAGGAATCGTTCAACTCAACCCTTGTTGCACCGGTCGCCGACCGAGGCTTTGGTTTGCCCGACGATGCGCTTGGCCGAACTGCTACTGTTAGCGACAACGGCGCGAGCAGTGAAATTACGCACGGTTCTGTTGTGATTGCAGCGATAACTAGCTGTACCAATACATCGAACCCTTCCGTGATGATTGGCGCTGGGCTATTGGCTCGCAACGCAGCCGCATTGGGGCTAACGACGAAGAGCTACACCAAAACCTCGCTCGCACCAGGGTCGCGGGTCGTCACCGACTACTTCGATAAAGCAGACCTTACCAAGTCGCTTGAAGCGCTCGGATTCCACACTGTTGGTTACGGCTGCACGACTTGCATCGGAAACAGTGGTCCTCTTCCGAAACCAGTTTCAGATGCCATTACAGAGGGCGATCTGGTCGCTGCCGCGGTGCTAAGCGGCAACCGCAATTTTGAAGGGCGCGTCAACCCACACACTCGCGCCAATTACTTGGCCAGCCCACCTCTTGTAGTGGCCTACGCACTGGCCGGAAGAGTCGACATCGATTTTGAATCTGAGCCAATCGGAACGGACAAATCGGGTGCTGACGTTTTCTTACGCGACATTTGGCCCAGCAGCGAAGAGATCGCATCCACCATTGATGCCTGCGTGCTGCCTGAAATGTTCCTCAACCAGTACTCGAGCGCATTTACGAGTAATGAAAAGTGGAATGCAATCGATATCACCGAAGGCGACTTGTACGCTTGGAGCGGCGAAAGCACGTACATTCAGCGGCCTCCGTTCTTGGAAGGTATCACGACGGAGATCACTGAGCCTGAACCGATTCGGGGCGCCCGCTGCTTGGCACTTATGCCTGACTCCGTAACCACTGACCACATCTCACCAGCCGGTGCGATCGCCAAAGACAGTCCAGCGGGTCGATACCTAACGAGCAACAACGTCGCGACGCGAGACTTCAACTCCTACGGCTCGCGACGAGGCAACGACCGAGTGATGGTTCGCGGAACTTTTGCCAACATTCGCATTCGAAATCAAATGGTCCCGGGAGTCGAAGGTGGATACACCAAACATCTGCCCAGCGGAGAGCAACTGGCAATCTATGACGCAGCACAACGCTATGAGGAAGAAGGGGTACCTTTAGTTGTGTTGGCAGGTGCGGAATATGGAACTGGCTCTAGCCGCGACTGGGCAGCTAAAGGCACGCTCTTGCTGGGCGTAAAGGCGGTCATTGCAGCCAGCTACGAACGCATCCACCGGAGCAATCTGGTCGGCATGGGGGTGTTACCACTTCAGTTTGAAGATGGCCAGACCTGGCAATCGCTTGGACTAACTGGTGAAGAGCAATTCGACATCTTAAGCGACGGCGAAGAAATAGAACCCCGCGGTACCATTAGCGTCACCGCGACGGCCAAAGATGGCTCCAAAACGCAATTCAAAGTTGCCGTCCGGATCGACACCCCTGTCGAACTTGACTACTACAAGAATGGTGGCATCCTTCCGA
>DNPC01000457.1:0-5243 GCA_003501565.1 Planctomycetaceae bacterium
TCCGGCGGCCAATAGGTGCCGCCGTAGAACGGCTTGCCGTCGGCAGACATGAACACGCTCATCGGCCAACCACCACTGCCGGTGAGCATCTGAACGGCTTGCATGTAGATCTGGTCTACGTCGGGGCGTTCTTCGCGATCGACTTTGATGGAGACGAAGTGCTCGTTGAGAATCGCCGCGATCTGTTCATTCTCAAAGCTCTCGTGCTCCATCACATGGCACCAATGGCAGGCAGAGTAGCCAACAGACAAGAAAATTGGTTTGTCCTCATTGCGTGCTTTTTCGAACGCTTCCTCGCCCCAGGGGTACCAGTCTACGGGATTGTCTTTGTGTTGCAGCAGGTAGGGGCTAGAGCTGTCGGCAAGTCGATTGGGCATCAGAAAGCTTCTCAAATCGTTCAGTGGGATGGAAGCGGAAGTGTGTGTGGGCGAGGATCGGGGGAGCGGTTGTCTTCCGGTCCCTGATGCTTATGCTACCGTGAAGCCATGGGATCGGCAGCCCCGCGGAATGTCACTTCAACCCTTCCTCTAGCAATAAACGCGTGTCGATGATGAAACCGGTCACTACAGTTTCACTGCAGAAAATGAAGCAGGCTGGCCAGAAGATTTCCATGGTGACTGCCTACGACTACACGATGGCAAGAATCCTGGATGAAGCTGGCGTGGACATGCTGCTCGTTGGTGACAGTCTGGCGATGGTCGTTCAAGGGAATCAGACGACGATCCCTGCGACCTTGGACGAAATGATCTATCACGGAAAGTGCGTAGCGCGCGGTGCATCGCGAGCGATGGTGGTCGTAGATTTGCCGTTTCCGCACGGGCAGCTTGGTCCGATGGAAACGTTAAAGGTGTCAGCTCGGATACTGAAAGAAACGGGTTGCGCGGCTATCAAGCTGGAAGGCGGAGCCGAACAAGCAGAGACGATTCGCGTTCTTGTCGCGGCTGGCATTCCCGTGATTGCCCACGTTGGTTTGCGGCCACAAAGCGTGCATGCGATTGGTGGCTACAAAGTTCAGCGGCACCTCGAGCAGATTCACCAAGACGCTAGCGCTGCCCAAGGTGCAGGTGCATTTTGTGTGTTGATGGAATGTGTTGCTGCCGAGCTTGGTGCTCAGATCACGGACTCGCTGGACGTACCAACCATTGGTATCGGAGCAGGCCCGAGCTGCGATGGCCAGGTGCTGGTGTGTACCGACTTGCTGGGGCTGACTCAGGGCCGTGTTCCGAGATTCGTCCGGAAGTTTGGCGAACTGGGCGAAGGGGTGCGTAACGCGGTCACCGAGTACATTGAGGCCGTGCAAGATGGCACTTTTCCCAGCGAAAGCGAGAGTTTTCGGTAGTCAGTCGCCCGCCAGGCACTGTCGATTGTCGCTGCAGTGTGAGCTTGTTTTGGTTATTGCAATCTCGCCGCCGAGCAGTTTTTCTTAAAAAGATTTGCTTCTTTGTCCCCCAGGCGTTTCTCGCTCGTCAACTCCTTGAAAGCCGGGGTTATGGTGACGCTGGTTGAACTCGAACAGGAGAAAACGAATGTCCAGATTTATGTTTTTACAACACGGCGATTGCCAGGGGCAAACCAAGAGTACGCCCGAGCAACAGGCTGAAGGCATGAAAGCCTGGCAAGCTTGGATGGAGGATGGGAAAAAAGAAGGTTGGTTGCTTGATCCAGGCAGTCCGCTGGGCAGCGAGGCCGCCATCGTACGGCCGGACCTAAGCGTTACGGATGGACCGTTGGTCGAGGCCAAAGAGGTCGTGGGTGGTTACACAATTGTGGAAGCGGAGAACATTGACGCTGCATGTGAGCTTGCTAAGCGCACGATGAAGCTTGCCGGAAGCGGGCGAATCGAAGTCCGTGAATTCGCATGTTTTGGCGAAGAAGAGTAGCAAAAACCCAATCGTTCTCAATCTACAAATACACTCAAAGAGGTGATCAATCATGGCACGTTATATGTTCCTATATCGCGAAAGTCCCGAACAGCTACAACATCAGCCTTCGCCTGAAGAGATGCAGCAGGTGATGCAGCTGTGGACCAATTGGATGCAACAAGGTGCTCAAGCCGGCTGGCTGATCGACGGAGGCGATGCACTCAAACCCGAGAGCCGAAGCGTGGACGCAAGTCTGGAAGTTTCCGATACGGCCACAATTGAGGCCAAGGAAGTGGTTGGTGGGTATTCGCTAATCGAAGCTGCAAGCTTGGAAGAAGCTATCGAGATTGCCAAGGGTAGTCCAATGCCTCACAGCGGCGGCTCGGTCGAGGTAAGGTTGGTAGGCCATTAGACAGCGGTTTGCCATCAACCCAGGCGTAACTCGCTAGGGCGTGACAGTTTGACCTCCCGATAAAAGTGGCTGTTCGCTTTCGGGTCACGTACGCTAGCGCGTCGCGGCTGATCGCAAACTGTCCGCCAAGGCTGCGCAGCATGTCAGACCGTAAATCCGAAACTGACTCTGATCTAGAGTTCGACTCCCAACCGGCCGAGCTGGTGGAGAACTTCTTTCGGCACGAGTCGGCAAGGATGGTGGCGACGCTGACGCGTACCTTTGGTGTGCATCGAATGCAGTTGATCGAAGACTGCATTCAAACCGCTCTAGTTGAGGCGATGCGGTCTTGGCGACATGGTGTGCCGAAGAATCCTGCGGGTTGGGTGCACCGTGTTGCGAAGAACCGTGTTTTAGATGCTCTACGTCGCGACGCGACTCATCAGAAGGCACTCGCTTTCGCACACCTGGACCAGCAATCGACCGACCGTATGGTCGACGAGTCCTTTGAGGAATCGCAGATCGAAGACAGCCTGCTGCGGATGATCTTTGTGTGCTGCCATCCATTGCTCGATCCCGGTTCACAAGTAGCAATCACTCTTAAGACGCTATGCGGTTTTAGTATTGATGAAATCGCCAGTGGTCTACTACTACCCAGTGAGACGGTAAAGAAACGTGTCCAGCGAGCCCGCAAGAAACTAGCCGAAGCAGACATTTCTACGGATTTGCCCCGCGATGACGAGCTGCACAGCCGAGTGTCGGCAGTACACAACGTCCTTTACCTGATGTTCAATGAAGGCTACTCAGCCTCTGGCGGTGAGAGCGTTGTGCGCGATGATATCTGCGAAGAGGCGACACGGCTTTGCTACCTGCTATGCCACAGTCCTTTCGCGCGTCCCGATAGTAAAGCGTTGCTGGCGTTGCACGTTTTTCATGCAGCCCGGCTGGGTGGTCGAATGGATGACTCTGGAAGCAGCGTGCTGCTTGAGGATCAAGATCGATCCTTGTGGGACCAACGTTTAATTGCAATCGCCAAACATTGGTTGCAACTGTCGCGTACAAACACGCCATCACGATTCCATTTCGAGGCGGCTATCGCCCAGGAGCATTGTGTTGCCGAGAGTTTTGATGCGACCGATTGGACTGTGATTGTTCGTTGTTACGATCGGCTCATCGACCTGTACGATTCACCGGTCTATCGATTAAACCGTGCGATCGCAATTGCCCATAACGGCCAGCCGCAGCAGGCGTTGGAGCAGTTGCTTTCGCTGAAGAGCGGTGGCCAGCTTGAGAGTTATCAATTGCTTGATTGCGTGCTAGGCCGCATCAATGAGATGTGCGGCAACATCGATGTAGCAATTCAGCACTACGAATCGTTTCTCGCATCCTCGATTGCTCCCCACCAGCGAAGGCTGGTTGAGGCACGTTTGGCCAGCTTCGATCGACGTTGAGTTTGCTGAAGATCTAATCTTCACCCCTCTTCCGGCGATTCGTTTATCGCCAGTGTGCCTGTACATTTGGCCGGTATAACCCGCGGCTTTGCATGATCTGTTGCAATCTTCAGCTTGTCCCGCGACTTTCTGATCGTGAATAGATGCACCGGAGCTATTTCGTGGGGACATGACTATAGTCGTTACAGGAGCGGATTCCTTGGTTTGCTTCGTTACACATAGGAAGAACGGGATAGCGGGAGGGCACGCTAGTGTGGTTCAGGTGCTGTGTTGCACTTCTGGCGGTCTTGTGCTGTTCGTGCGACAAGGTTGTGAGGAAGTCGTGGCACGAAAAGTACGGCTGGGAGGCGGAGACGTATTTTGAGGATGGTGGGGTTGTTGAACTCTGTGATGCAATCGAGCGCAACAATCTGGATGAAGTGGAGCGATTGATTGCATCGGGGGTTGATGTGAATGCTCTGGGGCGGGGTGGAATGACGCCGCTGGTGTGGGCATTTCCGGATGGTAAGTTCGAGCGTTTCGAGTTGTTGTTGAAGCACGGAGCCGACCCGTCGATTGTGACGACCAGCGACTTTGGTACCGCAGGCAAACTGCAAAAAGGGACGACGGTAGCGCATGAGACCGCGATGCTGAAGGATGGCAGACACTTTCTTGCCATAGTCCGTGCAGGCGTTGATCCGGATTTGAAAGCCCAATGTGGGCGCACTGAGCTGAACTTGGTTCAAGCCATTTTGTCAATCAGCTATAAGTTTGACTCGAGAGGTCTCGAGAGTCGTGTTGTGGCTCTTTTGCGCCTCAAACCGAACCAGTCCACTTTGAATGAAGCTGTCGCGACCGCGATCAACTCATCGGAGTTCGGCATTGCACTCCGGCTGTTCGAGGCAGGGGCAGAGCTTGAAAAATCCATATCATTTTTGGGGTACGCCGCTGCATTTGGTCTTGGCGGCACCACGAGGAGGCAGTGCTAAAGAGCAAGGCGAATTTGACGCGTTAATGGACTGGATTCACGAGCAGGGAGCGGATATTCAATCGGCGCGAAAAGACATTGAACAGTGGGCTGCATGGCACAATGCGAGTGTCACTGGAATAGACAAAAGTCACGCAAGGAAAATGCGTGAACGTGCAAAAGCCGAGGGCAAGGATGTGGCATTTTAGGCACATGGATCGAAGAATGCGGTCTTGCGTTTTGGCATTGCAGGCAATTTTGATGTCACTGCTTGCAGCTTGTTGCTCATGCGACGGGGGGTCGCTGGATAAAGTTCTACGTACAAAGAAGTCCTGGCACGAAAAGTACGGCTGGGAGGCGGAGGCGAATTTTGAGGATGCTGGCGTCGTTGAATTCTGTGATGCTATCGAGCGCAACAATCTGGATGAAGTGGAGCGATTGATTGCATCGGGGGCTGATGTAAATGCTCTGGGGCGAGGAGGAATGACGCCGCTGATGTGGGCGCTTCCGGACGATAAGTTCGCGCGTTTCGAGTTGTTGTTGAAGCACGGAGCCGACCCGTCGATTGTGACGACCAGCGACTTTGGTACCGC
>DNPC01000457.1:5314-5904 GCA_003501565.1 Planctomycetaceae bacterium
ACGACCAGCGACTTTGGTACCGCTGGCAAATTGCAGGAAGGGACGACGGTGGCGCATGAGACAGCGATGCTGAAGGATGGTAGGCACTTTCTTGCCATCGTCCGCGCGGGCGTTGATCCGGATCTAGTCGCAACTTGTGGAGCCCAAGAAAGGAATCTAGTACAAGCCGCGATCCGAACCGGATATAAGTGGAACACTCATGGGCTGACCGACCGGGTTGCTGCGTTTCTTAGCAAGTATGAACCGAGTCAGCAAACACTGAATTCTGCGGTGCGAGATGCCATCACTTCAAGAGAGTTTGAGATTGCACTCTTGCTTTTTGAAGCTGGTGCTGAGTTAGAGAACCCTTATTACTATTGGGGAACTCCGCTGCACCTTGTGCTTTCCACTTCCACAAACGGACGCAAGGGAGAGCAGGACGCGTACGAACTTCTAATGAAGTGGATTGAGAACCAGGGCGTAGATATAGCTGCCGCTCAAGCTGATGTCGACGCTTGGTGGGCGGCGAAGCGGGCGGCACCGATTGGCAGTGATGGTGGGCACGAACACCGCATGCGTGAACGTGCGAAAGCCGAGGGCAAGGATGTGGC
>DNPC01000478.1 GCA_003501565.1 Planctomycetaceae bacterium
TTGTGCATGCACACGCAAAGGATGTCAGGCTTGACAAACACCGCTTGGACGAAGTGGGCATCATGGCGCACCCATTACAGTACCATACACCCAAATTACCCGGACTTGGCGACGTGAATTGGGGACTGTTCTTTTCGACTCTTGCAGATGCTGGATACGACGGTCCGGTATGCGTGGAGGTCGAAGACAGAGCCTACGAAGGTTCCCTTGCTGATCGCCAAGAGTCATTGCGGCAGAGTTATCGTTACCTTCGCAATTACACGCCCTAGAATTTAATCTTACCGATCCCCTTTCCCCTAAAAGCAGCAATGCGTTATGAGCGACAAGTATCTCTCCTATTCCAAGATGATCGATCATTCGTTGTTGATGCCAACGATGGACCAAAAGACACTTGAGGAAGGCTGCCAATTAGCGGTGGCCTACGACGTGGCCAGCGTTTGTATCATGCCATATTATCTGAAGCGTTGTGCCGAGATTTTGAGTGGCTCAACTGTCCAGCCCAGCACCACAATCGGCTTTCCACACGGTGGCCATACCACTCAAATGAAGCGGGCCGAGGCCGAGAAGGCGATCGAAGATGGTTGTCAGGAACTCGATATGGTCGTCAACATCAGTCAGGTGCTGAGCGGCAATTGGGATTATGTAACCGAAGATATCGCAGCAGTCATTGAAGTATCTCACGCTGCTGATCGCAAGGTAAAGGTAATCTTTGAAAACTGCTACCTAAACGACGAACAGAAGATCAAGCTTTGCAAGATCTGCACCGAGCTAAAGGCAGATTGGGTTAAGACGAGTACTGGATACGGAACTGGAGGAGCAACCATGGAGGATCTTCAGTTGATGCTAGACAACGTTGGGCCGGGTATCCAAGTGAAAGCGGCTGGCGGCGTGCGCGACTATCCCACGCTACAAAAGGTTCAGGAAATGGGGGTCACGCGGTGCGGGGCCAGCAAGACGAAACCAATGATGGACGCAGCCCGAGAAGCACTTGGCCTTAGTCCAGTGGATTTCATCGCAGCTAACGAATCGGGCGGCTACTAGCAGAGTGATGATGGCGTGGGCCAAACGTCTGATCAGCGAAAACTGAAGAGTTGACCATGCAGTGGACTTGCCAGATTTGCGGCAGCAAAACGGATGTCGAGTTCGACCGGTGCTGCGGTTGCAAGGCCTCGCGGACCGCGCTTGAAGCCCAGGATGGCTCGATCCTGCTCACCACCACTCCAACTCTCCAAACGCACGAAATCATTGACTATCTAGGGCCGGTTTTTGGCGAAGCAGTGATGGGAGCGAATGTCTTCCGCGATTTCTTTGCAGGTCTCAGCGATTTAGCTGGCGGACGAGCAGCCGGTTACGAGCAAGTGTTGAGCGATAGCAGAACTGTCGCGCTGAATGAGCTCAGGAGGCAAGCCTCAACTTTGGGCGCAACCGCCGTCGTAGGACTTAGGATCGATTATTCAACCGTTAACAATTCAATGTTAATGGTTTGTTGCTCAGGCACAGCCGTTTATTGCGAGCAACTTCCACGCGAGGAAGGGGGGAGCGGGGCACAGAAAGAAATCTAAAATGCCCTGTCCGGTTTTCGCGCCAATCATCAATCCTTCTGTAGCGGCGACGTGTCCACCTTGAGTATGCGTCATGTTTTACGTTGCCGTGCAGCTGCTTGCTATCGCGAAGTTTCTCACCGCGTCTTCGCTAAAGAGTGGCTACCGACAAGGACCGGGCGCTGTTCAACAGCGCCCGGTCTGTTGTCCATTCGAGGCACAATGCGGTCAAATAAGTGGCGAAGCGTGTTATTGTGTTCGCCAATCTGAGTAGCCCAAGGGTCGCGCTGTGAGTCCACTAGTTGGTTTCAGTCGCTCGGCAGCCTGGACCGCCCAAAAATCAACTTGCAAGACAATGAATCAATCGGCAGCCGAAACCTAATTGCCCGCGATTGTCCCTTGTCGTCTATTTGCCTGTACCAAATAATTGAGCCGAGGTGGCGTTAGACGGCCCACATCGCTCCACAGACCAATTTGGCTCCGCGCGAGTCTTTTTTCGATCTTAAATGCTTGATTCATACGAAGATGTCACCTCTTAGACTTCCCGATGCATTCCGAAAGTCGCCTGTCGGCTACTCAACCTTGGCCGAAGATCGCCGACGTGAGCAAGGCGCCTGGATTTTTTTGATCTCCCTAGCAGTTTTCTTTGTCAGCTGCATGTTTCTGTATGCGATCTATGTCGTGCTGCGAGTCGGGAAGGCGGGTGACGTAACGCCTTTCTTCATACCAAAGAGCTTTTTGCTGACAACGGTAAATCTGATTGCAATTTCAATCTGTCTACATCTCGCTGTGGCTGCGGCTAGACTACAACGCTTGACTGACTTGAGACGCAATATCATCGTCGCCGCGGCCTTGGCAGTCGTCTTCTTCGTCCTGCAGAGTTTTGGGTTGGCGAAGATGATTAGCGATATGTTGCAGCCAACCGATACGATGCGGAACCTTTATGGACTTACGTTTTGCCTGGTTATCGTGCACGCGCTGCATGTGGTGGGCGGTGTGGCGGGATTAGTGTTTCTTCTATTTGGACTGTCACGCAACGCCTATGACCACGAGCGATATTTCCCGGTCAAGTTCTGCGCGATGTACTGGCATTTTCTAGACGTGGTTTGGATCATTATGCTCCTCGCGTTCGCTCTCGCCGCTGTTGTTAGCAAGTGAATCCATCTATCGTTTGACGCAACACTCCATTCTTTATTGCGTCGCGTTACCAAGCGAGATATTCACGCAAGCCGTCGATAGCAGCTTCGGCAAGCGATGGCGGCGCGATGCCAAGGGCTACGGAGACTCGTTTCCCGCACGGGAGTTGACGCGCATGAGCCGGATCAAGCCGCACAAGGGCGTTGACGCGGGGCGCGGCCAGCTCCGGAGTTTCAGCAGCAGCACTTAGGCTGGGCAGCGTTCCCCCATTGATGGCCAACAGCGCCGGATCAGCGGGAGTGGTGGACGCACGTGTCTCAATACGCTGCACCGAAGCGTCCCAGGTCTCTGAACCACCAATGACTCGCACTCGTATGGGATGCTCGACGTCTTCCAGGCCCGCAATGTCTCGCTGGCTCAATGACACCTTTAGTCGCTTCTGATCCTCGACCCCAATGACACCGATCTCAGTTCCAGCCTTCAGATACGTACCGCACAGGTCTGAGATCCTACGCGCCGAAACGCGGCCCGGTTGGGGAGCAACGATGGTGAGTTGATTTACATCGCGTTCCAGCTCGGTCAGCTGTTCAGCGAGCGCCCGTGCCGTGGACTCGAGTTGTTTCGTCTCGGCAGAGTCGCCTAACCAACGCGCCTTCAACATCGCTTGCTCAGTCTGAGCTAGTTCTGTTCGCTTGCGGTCCCGCGCCAGCACTAAGTCGGAGTTGCGCAGCACAAGGATCGGTTGTTCGGCAACAACGAATTCGCCGTTTTGGACCAAGATGCGATCTACGAAACCAGCCGATTGGGCTCGCAATATGCCGGGTGGGTCATACTGAACAATGGCTGGGACGGTCCTTGAGATTGTGACTGGTAGTGAGATCAAAAGAACAGTCAAGAATCCGGCGATGCTCAACAATCGAAACGCGAGTCGGGTAACAGACAATTGCCCAGCTTGCCATACTCGGTAAAGCCGCATCACCAACTGCGCCAACGGCAAGATCACAAAGGCGAACAATCCTCCTGCGGCAATCAGTACGCCTGCACCTTCGAACATGGCAGCGGCACCGATTACCAGACCCGCTACCGTCAACGTTCGGTAGATTGCAGCTGCGATTCCGTACATCTTGATCCACCCGGGCCGTGCGGTTGGAAGAACAGGCGGAAAAACGTCCAGTCCGAGAATGTACCGCGAGCCGATGTAACAAGAATACCGCTTCCCAAGCGCATACAGATTATCCACACCGGTGAGATCAGCTAGCGCAAAGTAACCGTCGAAACGCAGGAGCGGGTTTAGGTTAAAGAGGAGCGAACTGACAGTCGCGGTCAGAAACACATCGGAAGCGATCTGCCGGATTGTCGCGATCTCACTGATGTTCCAAATTAGTAGTGCCGCCGCGGCTACGCTTGCTTCAGCAACGATTCCAGCCAAAGTAACGTGCAGTCGTTTCCAACGCGAACTGAATCGCCAACTTGATGTGACGTTAACGTAGGCCAGCGGCATAAACAGGATGAACGCAAGACCCGCTTCGGATACTTCCCCACCATAACGCCGACACACCCCAGCGTGAAACAACTCATGAATCAGCTTCAGTCCGCACCAAGCACACAAAATCGCTGGTGCCCGCTCCGCTGAAAAGAGATTCTCGTAATAGAACAGGAACTCTTCCCAGCGGCCTGTCATGACGCCAACGGCTACGATAAACAGCAGGCCGTACATGGCGAAGGCAACGGCGCCAAAGGCCCAGCCAAAATATCTAACCAGTGACTTGACCATCCGATCGGGTGAGCCGAGTCGGAC